>JANORJ010000030.1:0-3152 GCA_031415255.1 Chitinophagaceae bacterium
GCGATGGTAGCTGCTGAAACCATGGAAGGGATCAATGAAAATAAATCGTATGGTCTACCACATAAATTGGTGCTGGATATATTGAAGAAGTATAACCGGGTGAAATAATTTTTCAACAGAAAAATCGTTATATGCAACAAAAAAAAATCAATTTCCATAATATCGTTTACTGGTTTCTTTTTTTAAGTCTTTTTACACACAGTCTACAGGCACAGCAACCCTATTTCCCCGATGCCGTATGGCAGGTAAAAAAACCGGAAGAACTCAAAATGAATAAAGCATTACTCGACAGTGCGGTGGTAACTGCAATGAAAAGTGAGAATAAAGTGGAACGGGATTTACGAATCGCCAACCTAAAATCCTACTCAAGAGAGCCGGGATATAAGATCATCGGTCCTATGAAAGAACGAGGTGGTCCTGCCGGGCTGGTTATAAAAAATGGATACATCGTAGCGCAATGGGGTGATGTAAATCGGGTAGATATGACATTTAGCGTAACAAAGAGTTATCTGTCCACTATTGCAGGTTTAGCTATTGATCAGGGATTAATAAAAAATGTAACAGATAAAGTGTCGCAATATGTGTGGGATGATTCGTTTGAAGGAGCACATAATGCAAAAGTTAGTTGGGATCATTTATTAACGCAGTCTTCTGATTGGTCGGGCAGTCTATTTGGATTACATGATTGGGCCGATCGTCCGCCAAAAGAAGGTAGTATTGACGATTGGAAAAACCGTAAATTTTTTGAACCCGGAACGAATTATGAATACAACGATGTAAGGGTGAACCTGCTTGCTTACTCACTTTTACAGGTTTGGCGAAAACCATTACCCGTTGTACTAAAAGAAAAGATCATGGATCCCATCGGTGCCTCCACTACCTGGAGATGGTTTGGCTATGAGAATTCGTTTGTAAATATGGATGGGTTGATGATGCAATCGGTAAGTGGTGGCGGACATCATGGTGGTGGGATATTTATTAATACACTGGACCATGCAAGATTTGGCTTATTGTTTTTAAGAAACGGGAAATGGAAAAATCAACAACTACTTTCTGAGAAGTGGATCAATGCTGCACAACAACCCTCTGCTGCCAATAAAAATTACGGATATATGTGGTGGCTCAATACCGAACAACAATGGAAAGCCCTTTCATCCAAAGTGTATTATGCACAAGGATATGGTGGTAATTATATTATCGTTGACAAAGAACATGATTTAGTTGTAGTAGCCCGGTGGATGGATGATAATAAAATAGGAGAAGTGCTGAGCTTGATTGTAAAATCCATTGAGTAGAGTTTGCATTGCTTTTTATTAGTACCGCTGCATCATAAATTAGAAAAATGGGCTACGCATAAATTGGTGGAGAAGAATAAAGCGATACGGCTGGCAAGTGCCAAGAAAACGATTGAGGAGTTGGAAAAAGATAAACACTAATTTAACCGGATATGAAAAAAATTATAACCCTATTTTGTTTTATTGCAAGTATGCAAACTGCTTTTGCACAAAAGCCAAAAGCTGATTCTGTTGTCAATGCGATTATCAATTCCGAGACTAACGGCAGGCTAAGACTGGTTGGATATTTACTCTACGACATACACGAATTAACCCAGCAAAGCCGGATAGATTACGCAAAGAAAGTGCTTGACTTTGCAAGGAAAGAAAAAGACCGGATACTTGAATCCCTGATAACAGCAGAATTGGGCTATATACTGGCTATAAACGGTAATAGCTTACAAGGTGCTGAATTGGCATACGCCGCATTAGAAATGGCGCAGAAACATAAAAACAAAGAAGTATTGGGAGTTATATATCAGGACCTCGCCATTTGTTTCAGGAACGATAGCGTAAAACACAAAGAATTTCTACTTAAAGCCCTGCCAAACTTAGAAGCATCAACAGATTATTTAAACTTAGTTGCCAACCTTTCCACTATTTCAAGATATTACGCTTCTGCCAATAAAGGGGATTCTGCATTGCATTATGCGCAAAGAAACTATGAACTGTGTTTATCCAAGAAAATAGATGCTGATTTACCAGCGAGTATTATCGATTTAGCATATGTCCATTATTACAACTTAAATAACAGGGCCATTGCGATGGAATACATCCAGCAGGCATTACGTTCAAACATTGACTTGCTAAGCCCTGACAAAGCTGTTACAGTATATAAAAGAGCTGCAAAATTATTTCTGAATGATGATAAAGCGGATTCCGCACTTTATTACACTAACCAGGCAAGCGGCCATTTGGCAAAAGCAAGGTTTACTTCCACTTTAGATGTTTACGATTTGTATAAAAATATTTATTCAAATACTAACAATGACAGTGCGGTAAAATATTATAAAGCGTATGAAGTAACGAAAGACAGTATAGACAAAATGTCTAATGCTCAACAGCAGCAAATATTAGGCATAAAAAAAGACCTGGAAATTGAAAATGATGCCCTACAACGGAAACAAAATATCCAATACGCCTTATTGGCTTTTGGTATCATCACATTTGTAATTCTCTTTTTAGCACTCAGCCGCCGCCACATCACTAATACAAAACTCATTCAATTTCTCGGCGTAGTAGCATTGTTGGTTGTATTTGAATTTTTAAATTTACTGCTCCATCCATTTTTAGAACGCATCACTCACCATTCGCCGGTGCTGATGCTACTGGCATTAGTTTGTATTGCTGCTTTGCTGGTGCCGCTCCATCATAAATTAGAAAAATGGGCTACGCATAAATTGGTGGAGAAGAATAAAGCGATACGGCTGGCCAGTGCTAAGAAAACGATAGAAGAATTGGAAAAGAACTAACTTAACTGAATCATGAAAAAGCTACTCCTGTATGTTTGCTACTTTTCATTAATTCAAAGCGGCTTTAGCCAAAACAAAACCGACAGTTTAAATAATATTTTAGCTGCTACAACTAATCCCATTGAACGGTTTGACTTATATAGCAAAATAGGCGAAGAGTATTTTTCGAGCGGCAACAATAATCTGGACTCTGCTTCCTGTTTAAAAATGCTGCAGATAGCTCAACAGTTAAACAACGATTCACTACTTGCTATCAGTTACAATTTTGTAGGGAACTTGTTTTTATTTAATACAGGTGATTACAGCAAGTCGCTTGAATTTTTTTTCAAAGGCATCCCACTGGCAC
>JANORJ010000031.1:0-2792 GCA_031415255.1 Chitinophagaceae bacterium
ATTGTAAGATGGAAAAGCAATGGCTTGGTTATTATCCAACACATCGCCAAACAAACTATCTACTCTATTATTGGTTTTATAACCACTCACCGAGCGGCGAAATGCTATATCCACATTAGAAAATAAATATAATCCGTTGGCTAATTCTATACTATGACCCAACCCTACAGCTTGATGCAGGTAAACATTGTTACGCTTTATCATATTAATCCAGGCATCGCCACTAAAGATGGCTTCAAAACTTTTTTCCAAACTCACATAATAATAACCACGATTGAAGGGATTGTATAATCTGTTGATACGTATACTTCCATTGATATCTTTATTACGTAGTCCATAACTTAAATCACCATTAATGAAAATATTTTTTCTAGACTCAACCGTTTTTGAATAGCCCACAAAAGCCTGTATCCGGGCTCCACCAAAAGTGACAGGTTGATAGAGAGTGTATAATGCAGGCAAATTCCAGTGCCGTCTTTTTTCATGATCGTTAAATTCCTGTCCCTTGTATACAATTTTCTGCCAGGTTATTTTATTCGTTACCCTGTCCAATGAATCAAGGTATGCTTTGGTATGTGTGGCTTGATAAATGCTGTCTTTGAAATGAATAAACCTCACTTCCTTTTCTGTTAAAGGCTCTGTACGATTGGCTTGCCAGAAACTGCTATCTCTTTTATATGCTTCGGCAGTAGCAGAACTAAGCTCGGCACCAAAATGTTTTTTATCAAACTGCTTATTGAGTTCAAAATCTTTGTAAGTAACAACGGTACGGCCTGAAGATCTCTTTTTGTCAGAAATAGCATTGTAGGTTAATTCCTGCCGGGTTATCATCCATGCTTTTCCATTTATCAATTCATATTGCTGCTCCACTTCAAAAAAATCATACTCCGCTAAATGATATTTTGGCAACTGTAGTTTTGTATGGAGAACCACCCATGTGCCATCAGCAATTGTTAATTCTCCTTCTACCGTTGCATTGCTAAGCTGCCGGGGTTTTACACTGATGATATAAATCTTTTGTCCGTTAATGGTTTCTGTTTTCAACGTTTTAAACCGGTAAGCCAGTAAGCCACTGTAACTAAGCGGCGACAGGAAAGGTGTTTGAGAAATAGTAGGTATGCTTACGATATTATTATAGAAATTAAAATCTGCTTCCGTAGTAGAAAGAAAAAATAGGTTGAAGGCATTTCCCCTTTTACTTACGCCGGTTCTTTCTTCTTTAATCCGTTTGGCAGACTCCCTGTCCAATCGCAGCACTATTTCTGCGAAGGCCATACGGTTCATTTCATCAGTGGCCTGTTTTGCTTTAATCAACGAATCGTTCTTTATTGTCTTCTTTGGTTTCTTATATGCCATCGAATCTTCTTGCAATGCCTTAATGTAAACATTGCAGGAATAAGCACCAGCCGCAGCTTCAATCGCATCTTTTCCTCTTATTACATTACGGACATATTCTTCCGCCTTGTCTTTAAATTTACCTTTTACCGTTACCTCCGAAAGATTAGTAGCATCGCTTGCTTCCAGTATTACATCTTGTTGATAGTTTGTCTTTCTAACAATAATAGTAATCACTTGCACTTTATATCCTACCATACTTACCACAAGATCATACTTGCCTTCATCCAACTCCAATTGATAGCTGCCATCTTCTTTGGTAATGCTGCCATGTTTGTATTCTTTTACCTGCACATTGGCAAATGCAAGCGGTTCCATCTTTGCATTGGTAATTTTTCCATACACTTTTACAGATTGTGCAGTGGCAGAAAAGCCAAGAAGCAGTAAAAAGATGATGAGTAGGTTTCGGTGCATAGCAGTTGGCAGCAAAATAAACTGATATTATCATCAGTAATTTGTTGCTAACACTAAAACGAAGAGTTTTCCGAAATATTTAACAGGAAGGCTATTTTGTTTGTGAATTAGAAAAGAGAAAGTATATGATTAAAAATATCGGCTACCTCCAAGCATTCCTAAACCTATCCCAGGTCGTCAACCCAATTTTAAACTGCACCGGGTTATTAAATTTATTGGCTACAGAGCCAACTACATAAACTCCCAGCTTCACTCGGGCCAACGGATTGAACGGCCATTTAAAAACTCTTTCCAGACCAGTAAAAAATTCCAGGTAACGCAGACTTCTATCTTTCGTAATTAAAAATCCGCCACCGGCCACTTCCTGTAGTTTTAATTTTTTCATAAATGGTATGCGGTTAATCAGGAAGCCGTTAAACTCATGCACTAAGTTGCCCTGCCAAAAACGATCAAACACCGGGAAAGTAGAATCCAATGCCTGGAAAGATTTTTGCGGGTTCTGAAAAAACAACGGGTCGCCCTGCCGCATAAATTTGTAATCAATAATCCGCAGGTCATTGGTATTTAGAAAATCTCCTGTCTTTACAATGTAACCTGTTTGCCCGGCCACACCCAAATTGATATGTTGCTCCAACCCAAATTCGAGGTAATCAAAATCAATTTTACTGGAAAATAATTGGGGAACCCCTTTTCTCCATGTCACATAAAATGTAGGCCACTTAGAACCGAGGTAGATTTTTTCTTTCGCATCCCGTATAAATTTCAGCTTAGGAGTAAAGAATAATTTCATTTCGCTGTAAGTAGCATTGTATGGATCAAAATTAACCGGAGGGTCGTTGGAGATACCAAAAACACTATCTGCATTATTACCCACTTTATAATCACTAACAGAACGACGAAAGGCTACTTCAAATTTATTCAACAAGCGGAGACCATGAAAAATTTCAAGCCCATGAGATACTTCTATAGAATTATTTAAATAA
>JANORJ010000032.1:0-3151 GCA_031415255.1 Chitinophagaceae bacterium
TCAATATAGTATTGCTGATAATCAAATTTATCATGCTTTAGCTGGTGCTGCATCCTTGCTGCTGAAAAAGCACCATCTGCACCAAAAACAATATCAGCTTTCGATGATGGCACTTGCTTACCCGCTGTATTTTCAAATTCCATTACATCATTTTCCCAATCCAGGTTAGTGCATTTTTCATTGAAGAAAATCTCCACCCCGTTTTCTTCTGCTATATCCATCAATCGTTTATTCAACTCACCTCTTGAAACTGAATTTATAAACTGACCTTCTTTTCCGTAAGGTTGAAAAGCTGTTGTTCCATCTAAATTGTGGATAAAACGACCATGCATGGGAATGGAAATCCTTTTTATCTCTTCGGCTAAACCTACTTTTTCCAATGCTAACAAACCTCTATCACTTAATGCAAGGTTAATAGAACGTCCGGCTGACATTTTCTCCATTCGCATATCGCTGCGGCGTTCGTACACTTTTACATTATGTCCTCTTTTCGACAAATAGATAGACAGTAAAGAGCCAACGAGACCTGCACCGACGATTGTAATGTCTTTTTTCATAAACCCCAATCCGCCAACTGGCGGAACTTTATAGTCATTAAATTATAAAAAATCATTCAAGTATCGATGAGATAATGTTTCCAAATTTATATACATCCTCAAACGAATTATACAATGGTACAGGTGCAATACGAATCACATTTGGTTCCCGCCAGTCGGCTATTACTCCCTGTTCTGTCAATTCATTAAAAATTTCCTTTCCGTTCTTTAACATCAACATCGAAACCTGGCAACCTCTCGCCTTTTCTTCTCTCGGTGTAATCACTTCTATAATTTTTTCAGCAGCTTTTGAATTACAATCATCAATAATAGATAATAAATAATCAAACAACTTTTTTCTCTTTTCATGCAATCTGTCCATTCCTGCTTCATCAAAAATATCTAATGATGCTTTGTGAGCAGCCATTGATAAAACCGGTGCATTACTTAATTGCCAACCTTCTGCTGTTGGTATCGGGTCGAAACCTTTTTCCATTTTGAAACGAGTCTCTTTTTTATAACCCCACCAACCGGCAAATCTTGGCAAGTCCTTATTCGCTACATGCTTTTCATTGATGTAAACTCCCGCCACTCCACCCGGACCACTGTTTAAATATTTATACGAACACCAGCAGGCAAAATCAACATCCCAATCATGCAAATGCAATTCTACATTGCCAGCAGCATGTGCCAAATCAAATCCTGCATAAGCACCAACCGAATGTGCGGCATCAGCTATTGCTTTCATATTAAACAACTGACCGGTGTAATAGTTGACGCCGCCGAATATAACTACTGCTACACTATCACCATGTTGCTTTATTGTTGAAATTATATCTTCTGTTCGCAATGTATGTTCGCCTTCCCTTGGCGACACTTCTATAACTGCATCATCAGAATTAAAGCCGTGATACTTTGCCTGCGTTTCAAACGCATATTGGTCAGAAGGGAATGCTTTTACTTCGCAAATGATTTTATATCTCTCTTTTGTTGGTCTATAAAATGTAACCATCAGCAAATGCAAATTCACTGTGAGTTGATTCATCACTACCACTTCATTTTCTTGGCACCCCACAATGTTTGATAATTGCTTTGGAAAAATTTCATGATAGGGCATCCAGGGGTTCTTTGCCTGGAAATGTCCTTCTACGCCGAGCTTTGCCCAATCATCTAATTCTTGTTGCACATATTGTGAAGTTGTTTTGGCTTGCAGGCCGAGAGAGTTGCCTGTTAGATAGATGCAATCTTTTCCATTATGTTGAGGTATGAAAAATTTTTCTCTAAAATCTTTCAGTGAGTCGTTAGCGTCTAACTCTTTTGCGAATTCGATATTATTCTGATAGTTCATGATATTTTTTTGTTACCAGCTTTTGTTTTTCATGGCATCTTCGTTGCGTCCGCCGCGGCGGACTGTTATTCTTTTCTTTCAGTGAAAGGAAAGAATAATCACACTTCAACGACATTAACACGGATGAGCATTTGCCACTTCTCTAATAGTTTTCAAATTTCGCTTATCGTTATTCTCCGAACTGTTGAACACCTTCGGGGTTCTAATACATTCTTCCATCCTTTACCCCGGATTTCATCCGGGGCTATTAATATTGAACCCCTTCGGGATTCGCTGTATTTCTCGGTGCACTCCGTGACTTTGTGCCTCTGTGGTTCAAAAAAAACTATACTGTTGCAATCACTTTTAATTCAATCGCAATGGGTGATGGCAAACTCTTTACTTCAACAGTAGTTCTGCAAGCCTGCACCGAAGTAAAATATTCAGCATATATCTTATTATAAATCGGAAAATCTTTTTTCATGTTGGTTAAAAATACAGTTACATCAACTATTTTATCCCAACTGCTTCCACTTGCGTCTAATACCGCTTTAATATTTGCAAAAACAGAATGGCATTCTGCTTCGATATCATATTTCACAATATTCCCTTGACTATCTAATTCCAACCCGGGAATAGAATTGTCTTTGGGATTTCTTGGTCCAATGCCGGAGAGGAAAAGAAGATTACCTACTTTTCTTGCATGTGGGTATGCACCGAGTGGTGTTGATGCTTTATCTGTATGAATTATATCACCCATAATTATAGTTGAATACAAACATTCTTAGCCTCCGTAAAAAATCGCAAAGCTTCCCAACCACCTTCTCTACCAATACCACTATTCTTTAATCCCCCAAAAGGTGTTCTTAAATCACGGAGCAACCAGCAATTAATCCAGATGATACCGCTTTCTACTTTTGCAGCAACACGGTTGGCTCTTGAAATATCTTTTGTCCAGATGCTTGCAGCTAAACCATATTGCGTAGCATTAGCCAATTGGATTGCCTCTTCCTCCGTTTTAAAAGATTGTATCGTTACAACCGGGCCGAATATTTCTTCCTGGTTTGTTTGGCAATTTTGATTCAAGCCTTCAATAATTGTTGGTTGAATAAAATTACCATTAGCACATCTTCCTTCCAACTTAATTGCATTACCACCGCACAAAATTTTTCCGCCTTCCTCTTTTGCTGTTTCTATACAACGCAATATTTTTTCATAGTGAACTTTGCTGACAATTGCTCCTTGTTTGGATTCTGGCAATAACGGGTCACCCACAGTCAACTTCTTT
>JANORJ010000033.1:0-8581 GCA_031415255.1 Chitinophagaceae bacterium
TTGAATTCTTTTCCTGCATCGATTTTCTTGTAACAGATATATAAATTTAGCTCATTCAGGTTATCCGGGTAGAAAAGAACCCTTCGCAAATGCTGAGCAGAATTACCGGACGGTGAAGAGTGCCCTTCGATAAACTCAGGGTAAACTTGCAAGGGACGATGATAGTAGCAATGCAGTTGGGAAAATAATTTTATTAAAACGCCACCCTGAAACTTCCGAAAACCCCAAAGTTCTTATCGTTCACTCTTGTAAGTATAGATGGCAGCACCCGCCACACAAAATCTATCCGAAATACATGGAAGATATTATCGATGCCGGTGCCGAGTTCGAGGTAGGTATTACCATTGAGAGTTTGAAAGTTGTGTCCTTCTTTAAAGTTGAGAGCTTTGTTGGCGGGAGAAAGGCCACCCCATAAAGTTTTGGCTGTCCAGAATTGACGGAAGCGAAGTTTGGGAAATAAACGGAAGATGCCGTTGCCAATATTATGTTCGAAATTGATGCCCGCATATTTATCATGAATAAACTCCCAGCGGTTCATCATGTTAAAAGCATATTTATTATAATAATACATTTCGTTGCCGGGGGCAATGTCGAGGAGAATGTAGGGCAGTGTGCCAAATGTTTTGCCGCCATATACTAACCATGAGATATTTCCAAACGGAGGAACATTTACATAATCAGAAACACTGGCAGAAAATTTGGTGTAGGTATAACTGCTTTTCAATACACCAGCGAAGCCACGGTTTATATTAATTTCTCCAATTGGATAACCGCTGCCCAAACTTGTGCGGTAGAAATGACTTTCTAAAAACCGTTCGAGATAAGCAAAGCGAAACCGCAAGGCTACTTCAAAATTGGCAAAGGGTTTGCCACCACCGGTTACTTTAAAAGAGTCAATAGGTAAAAGATTTCTTAGTGGCAGCGTTGTTTTATGAGTAATAGTAATGAGGTTCGACATCCACGGCAACGTTTCATTAAAAAACTCAAACCGTTTCTCATTCACTTTAATATTTTTTATCGGAATATTTTTTTTACGGATAGCCAACGCAAATATATTGTCGGAGGATACTTCTCCATAATAGCTTTGTCCAAAATCCAAATCATTAGTGTAAGAAGCATAGAGATAAGTTCTCGGACTTTTGTTGGGAAGAAAAAAAACTTCGCCCATACCTTTCAATTTTTTATCACCAAAACCATAAGCGAGGTAGGTGTGAAACTTAAATTTTTTATTAAAGTGTTTATTCGTGGACAAATCAAATCGCACCCGAAATCCCTCCCAACCGTTTGATGTAATCCAGTTAAACCAGGGACCAATCTGGTAATTGCCAATGTCTTTATAGCCGGTTCCGATAAAAGCCATTGTCCGGGTAAATTTTTGAAACACCGGAGCATTCGTCAGGGTGTCAATCATTTTTATGATACCGCTTTCTGTTTTGCTAAGTGGTTCATGCCGGACAGCAGTCCAAAACTCTTTTGGTTTTTCATTGGCTTTAGGCAGTGTAATTATTTCTTCCATCAATTTGTTTTTGTTAACCTCGTTCACAACAGAGCTGTCGTTAACAATTACATTTCGGTAAGTGGTTGTTTTACGGGCAATAAATCCGGGTCGGTCTTTGCCTACCGGTGAAAGGTCAGCAACAAATTTATCTTTTGATAAAAACCAAATGGAGTCGCTTAAGAATTTGTATTCTTGAATAAGACTCAGATTTTCCAGAAAATTTATATTGGCTTCTTTTCCCAACCGCAGGTTCATCCGTTGAATGGCGAATGTGCCGACATGCACCCAGCAATCACCTTCAAACGTATCTCCACCTTGTCGGCGGGGTGAAAATACCAGATGGAAAAAACGTTGATTACTGATGACTTGGGTATCCACCACCCGGTAGTTATAATAATAATCACCATTATCACTAATGGGGCTTACAAATTGTTTATCAAAAACAGGAATAAAGTTATTGTAAACATTGACTACCTGATCCATGCCGCCAAGCAATTTTAATACACTTTCATTTTTTACGCCATTGGTATTGGCAGCTTTGATTATTTCTCTTCTTTTCTTTGGCGATTTTTGATAATAATAATCAGATAGTGCTTCAGTAAGATAAGTAGGTAGGTATTTAATTCCTTCTGCGGTATCAATATTTTGATTGATAAGATCACTGATAGATTTTAAAGGTTTGAATTTGCCAAATTTTTGAAAATTGATATTTTTTAAATCCAATTCTAATTTATTATAAAGCTCATACGAGAAGTTAACAAAGCGATAGCGGTCGTTCTCTGGTTTGTGCTGCACTATTTTTCGCCACACCAGCAAACCTTTGTTAACTTTTACTTTTACGGAAGCCCCATCATTGAAAGTGCCTCTCTCCATATTGAGTGTAACAGAAATAGTATCTTTTCTTTTATCAATGATGTACCGATAGGGTTGATAACCTACACAGGTTATTTCTAATGTGTCAGATGGCCACTCACTCAAATAAAAAGAAAAGGCACCGGATGTATCGGTCAGTTTGCCGATGGTCGTATTCTTAAATTGAACGGAGGCAAAGGGAACTCTTTCTTCGCTATGTGAGTCCTGTGCAATACCACGGATAATTTTTTGCTGGGCATTAGCAGCAGACATAGTTGCCAGAAAAGCAATTAGTAATATAAGGGGGCGGTATAGTTTCAATCGGGACATTATGGGTTAAAATTACAGCAAGTGATGGATTTTCGGAATGTTAAATTGGTAAAAAGCAATTCTCAGTTGATAAAATGAATTTGGAAGTATGGATTCAGTGTACTTACTTTGTGATACAAAGTGCTTTTTATGAAAGAATCAAACCAACCAAGCGATTCCCTTCAGGACATCAAAGACATCCGTCAGATTATGGAACGATCCACTCGATTTATTTCATTAAGCGGCTTAAGCGGTGTGGCTGCCGGCATATGTGCCTTGGCAGGTGCTTTTATTGCACAAAATATTTTAAAGACATATTACGGTAGCTATAACAGCGAAGGTTTTTTTTCTGGCGATGATTTTAGCCGTCTTAAAATAAAGTTGACCTTATTAGGGGCAATAGTTTTTACGGTTGCATTTGTTTCCTCTTTTTATCTTACCTGGAGAAAAGCAAAAAAGATGGGGCAACCTATATGGAACCTCACTTCGAAACGGTTGGCCTGGAACATGCTATTACCGTTGATGGCTGGTGCTGCTTTTATATTGGGTATGCTCCGGTATGATGTGTGGATGTTTGTTTCCCCAGCCTCGCTTATTTTTTATGGCCTTGCATTGGTGAATGCCAGTAAGTATACTTTGACGGATATTCGTTATCTCGGTTATTGCGAAATAGTTTTAGGTTTGATCAATATGTTTTTTATTGGTTATGGATTATGGTTTTGGGCAATTGGCTTTGGCATACTTCATATAGTTTATGGGGTTATTATGTGGAGCAAATATGAAAGAAAAGCATAAGAGTAAAATTGAGTAACGTCAGTAATTAGTATGAAGAATCCGATAACAGGTCTGAATAAAGTATTTGAGAGCCGCATCCGCCTTGGTGTAATGAGCATCCTACTGGTGAATGAGGAAGTAAACTTTAATGATCTGAAACAAATGCTGGAAGTAACGGATGGTAATTTGGCTACCCATTTGGTGAACCTGGAGGATAATGGTTTTATAAAAGTGCACAAGGGTTTTATTGGTAGAAAAACAAATACTACTTATTCCATTACCAAGTCAGGCGAAAAAGCTTTTACCGATCACATCACTGCATTAGAAACCATGATTAAAGGAATGAAATAAATATGAAAAAAGCATTAATCAGGCTGCGTTCGGCTATACTTGTTTTTCTTACTCATAAGATTGCATTACCATTATTAAAAATAATCCGCCGACCTAATAATTTTACATACAACAAAGAGCAACTAATGGGTTTTCCCGAAGGAAGCTTAGGTAAGGATCTATACTTGTTCCTTGAAAAAAGAAACCTCCCCTTTCTCAACCATTATGCCCGTCATGATCTGAAACATGTGTTGCTGAACTTTGATACCACCGATGAAGGTGAAGCCTGTCTGCAATGCTTTATGCTAGGCAATGGCAGGATATCTTTTCCTGTATTAGCAACGGTGGCTTATGGTTTTATCACCATGCCGGGATACTGGAAACAAATGAAGGCGGCTTTCCAGCTGGGTAAACAAAGCACTTCTTTTCATCATTGGAAATGGAATGAGCTACTGACTGCTGAAACAGCTGGTTTAAGAAAAAAAATTTTTAAGTAATAAAAATAAATGATGCAACATGTTTATGTATTGTTTTATTACCTGGTTAGTGGCTAATCTTCTCCATCCTTTTGTAATGTTGATTGTTTTCCAATCAGATAATTCTTTGATCAGTGCGGAAGGATTCGGAACCTTCTTTATGATATTCCTGTATACGATGATCTTTTCAATTCCTTCTTTGCTGACGAGTTTCATAGTTCTCCATCTCATTTCACTAATGAGTATTTCTGACGGGATTAAATTTTTTAACTGGATAGTGGCTGCATTATTGATTATACCCTTCAACTTGTTTTTAATATTTCATCTTTTTGACGACATTAAAATGATGAAGCTTTCTGATTTTGAAATAGGTATTCCTGCTATGATTGCTGTAACGTTGGCCAATCTGATACGGGTACCATATTTTTTTAAAGATATACAACAACTCAAAATAAAAAGAGAAAGTGATAAATGATCTCGTTATGAAAAAAAGAACCTCCTTTTCTTTTACAGCAAGGGTAAAAAATTTTCAGTATGCTGTTAGTGGACTGCGAACCGCCCTTGCTACGGAACATAATCTACGGATACATTTTTTTATGACAGTAGCAATGATGGTAACGGCTCTAATTGTTACAGTATCAACGATGGAAGCAATTGCACTTTGTATAGTTGCCGGCTTAGTTTGGATAACAGAATTATTCAACACCGCTATCGAAAAAATTATGGATTATATTTCTATAGATCGAGAACCCGAAATAAAATTTATTAAGGATGTTGCTGCTGCTGCAGTACTGGTAGCGGCCATCACAGCCTTTACTACAGGCTGTATAATATTTATCCCAAAATTCTAAACATGATTAACGCAAAATCTATACGTTCAGGAAATTTTTCCCTGACTCTCCGGAAGGCAGGCGCATCAGGCACAATGCATGAATGGTTAATGGCATCTTCCTGCTTCAGTGGGTTACTTTTAGTAGCCAGAATGGTAGCAACCAATTCTTTAACCTATCTTTTTTTACCCTGGAATTTGTTTCTTGCTTTTGTTCCTTACTGGATAACCTGGTGGATGACCAGAAATATTACCGTTATTGAAAATAAAATAAAACTAGCACTTGCCCTTGCTGCATGGTTGTTGTTTATTCCTAATTCATTTTATATCATTACAGATTTATTTCATCTTTCCGAATTTCGTTCTGCACCCAAGTGGTTTGATTTGTTATTAATTTTTTCTTTTGCCTGGAATGGCCTTCTATGTGGCATCATCTCCCTTCGCCGGGTTGAAATAATTATTTCATTAATCAGCAGGAAAAACTTTTCAATGTTGTTAATTTTTGCTGTGATGTGGTTGAGTGCATTTGGTATTTATATCGGACGTTTCTTACGGTACAACAGCTGGGATGTAATCACCAATCCTTTTTCACTTGCGGATGAAATCATCGGGATGATTATTCATCCGTTTGAAAACACTTATGCCTGGGGTATGACGTTGTGCTATTCCGTATTTATGACGTTGCTGTATTTTACAATCAAAAAGCTGAGTGAATCCTTCATATCCGTAAAATAAAAATCCCCCCAAAGTAGGAGGGATTTTATAATCCGTAAATCCATTATAAATCTTTCAATCCGTGCTAAAAATCCAATCCCATCGCCACATAATATTGTGGCTTTCCTTTAAACACACCATTCATTTCCCAGGCTGCGTCAAAACGAAGGAAGTAGCCGAGCAAAGTACTCCTTGCACCAAAACCATACCCACCGGCAAATGGGCCAATGCCACCGGCTCTTACTTTTACACTTATCGGTGGTGCTCCATAAACAACATTTGGTCTTTCAAATTTATCATAAGCACCATTCCAGGCTGTACCCAAGTCAACAAACTGCACTATCTGAAAATTTCTTAAGAACGCATTGTTGATTGGTTTATTAAAAAAGGATGTAAACAACGGAACTCTTATCTCACTGTTAACTACAACCGCATTATTGCCATTCGCTACATTTTGTTTAAAGCCACGCAGGTTTACTGCCAGCGATTGATAAGCATAGTCCGCATCCTGGTCTGGTTTGTTATTAGGATTAAAATAACGGTAGGTTACATTACCATTGGCATCAATTTTTTCATTGTTGCCAAACATAAGCCAGTTGTCAACACCGCCGAGGAAATAAATAAATTTTTGTGTACCCCAGGAAAAATCACCGGCGGCACGAACTGCCCAGATGATGTTGCGATAAATTGGTAAATAATGCCTTGCATCAAAACCAAAATTAAATGTGGTAGGATGGTTATCCGATTTTCCGGCAGGGCCGGTTTTACCTATTCGGGCATTTACGTCCATATATGCTTTCCAGCGAAGGCCATACCAGATGTTGGTAGCGGGACTGATAGCATCATCATGCACATATTCTAAGTGGGCCCGCGCATAGGTTTGTCTGTCGAACGTTCTCTTTAATGAGTTAGTGCCAGTTGCTAATGCCACAAACTTATCGCTACGGTAGCCCAGGTTAAAACGAAGACTTTTTATCCTGTTGAAGGGATACGTTAATGTAAGCTGATAAAGGTTGGAATATTGTTTGGTCAAAAAAGAAGAGTCATCATACAACGGTGGATTTTTTATCGTGTTGCGATAATACGTAAATGCGTAATCAATTCTTTTTTTCAGGTATTGGCTTGTCAGTACATATTCGTTATTATCTAAGTTCGGACTGATGCGGAACCCACCGGCAAACTTCCAGTCTTCAAACAAATCTGATGTGCCCACTCTTATAATACCATTGAGTGGATCGCCATTGCTTAACTGTATTGGGCCATTGCCACCCTGGTAAGGTTGAAAACGGCTTACCAATACATTATTATTAAATCCACTTACGAGGTAGTCGTTAAAAAATTTCGGCGGACGATATTCATACACTTTTGCATTCTTCAGTACTGGTTCTTTTGTTGCTACATCAGCCTGCCCCACGTTGCCAATTTTAGTACTGTCCTTTTTTTCATCATCAAAGCCGGTATTGAAAAAATCATTTTGCTTTTTCGTTAGTGTATCCGACTTGGGTTGTATCGTTGCTTCTTTCCGGGCTGCTTTCTTTTCTTCTTCAATCACTTTCCGCATGTATTCTGTTGGTCTGGCGTTGATATTGCGACGGCGCAAATTGTTTTCATCCACTTTTAATCTGTACAGTAATTTTATATCGCCCAGTTTTACTACTTCACTTACCTGCTGATTGTCGCCAGCAGTTCTGGTTTCCAGCATACTGCTCTGGTAATTTGTCAGGGGAAAAACATAGGATGAATCATTGGTAACGGAAACAAAACCTACTGAGTCAATATCATTTTTATTCCATTCTTTCAGCAAGCTGTCCACATCTTTTTGTGGTGGATTGCGCAGCATTTCATCACCAATAAATATTAACGTATCTAATCCAGCCCGTTCAGTAGTAAAGAAACCGGCATAGCGGTTATTAATACCGTTCTCATCACTTACAAAAGTGAAATGTGATTGGTTATATTGGGATGGGTAACGGGCATTGCCATGTTTCAGGTCGCTCAGTTTCGAAATTTGTTTTGCATCGGATTTATTCCAATTGTCAACCATGTAAATATTAAAATGGTTGCCCGGCAACGAATCATCACTGCTGGCTGCTTTTGCCGAAGGCCGGTTGCTCGAGTATAAAATGCCTGTTTTATTGGGAAAAGCTACAAACGATGGGTCGAGGTCATCATACACATCATTAGTAACCTGCTCAAATGTTTGCTTATCTATTTTATAAATATAAATATCTGTCTGGCCACTTCTCACACCACTAAACAACAGCGTATTGTTGTCCAGCATATATTTCATATCCTGTATCTGGTCAAATTTTTCAATTTCCTGTTTCCAGAGTTTGCTGTGGTTTATCGCATCATACACAAACAGTTTTGTTTTGCCTTCCTCATTATACAGCACAGCCAGTCTTGTTCCTTTACCATCCCATGCCAGCATCGGGTAGTTAGGATGTTTTTCGTCTTCTCTTGTTCGTACGCCCAGCTTTAATAAAATTTTTCTTGTTACAAAGTTTTCCATCAGCACCACCTGGTAGCGGCCTTGTTTAAATTCTACCAAGGCATACGTAAAGCTTTTGGGCACCGGGTTCGCATTAAAGCGAAAAAAATCTTTCTTTCCAATTTCTTCTGTTACTGATAACTGTCCCTTTGGTGTATTGCGACGACCACGGATGTCTTTAAAATATTGCTGCTGCACATCCACCATAAAATCCTGCAACAGTTTTTTAAATTTTTTCTTCGCTATTTTATTAGAAGCATTATTCAAGTTGCGATAGATACGAGCCAGGTACAAGAAGTAAGTGGTTT
>JANORJ010000034.1:0-10251 GCA_031415255.1 Chitinophagaceae bacterium
CGTGCCAAGCCTTATTCTTGCATCAGCCATTTTTGGATTAATGTACCTGGCTATACGTCAGCAAGCATTTATGTTTTTTCCGGGCTTCTTGTTAGGTTATTTGATGTATGGAACTATGCACTACGCCATTCATGCATGGAACCCGCCTTTCAAATGGATGAAAGGACTTTGGAGAAACCATCATCTTCATCATTATAAAAATGAACATAATGGATATGGTGTAAGCTCTACCATTTGGGATCATATATTTGGTACGATGTTCGATTTGAAAAAAGAAAAAGAAGATAAAGAAAAAGTGAAAGAGTTGATGTTTGAGAAGAAGGATAAAACCCCAAACCACTAATGAAGTTTTAGAGTTTTTATATCAGTAGTCATTTACAGGGTTTGTAATTTTTTCTCTGCGCCTCCCCGCCTCTGCGGTTATTTTCTCACTACCACTTTTCATTTTCATCTATATCATTATCCCGCTGACTAAACTGTTGGCGAGATTTTATTTTCTCTACTTGCCGTTCAATAATTAAATCTGCAATCAGTTCCGCTGCATTTTCTCCTTCCCGTTGATCCAGCAAATGCTTCATTTTAGATTCATTTACATCAATTCTGTACAAGTAGAAAACTAATTTTTCAAAATCATGATTGATCAGGTAATTAATATGTGCAACCAGTTTTCCCCTTAACTCTTCAGAAGAAAGAGTGTCGGGAAGACTTATTTCAAGCGACTGGTTAATATCTGAAACTAAATCTGTGTGCATTTGTGGTAAACTAATATTTTTCTATTACTCCCAATCCAAACAATGCAAAATCATATTTCACCGGGTCATTCTTATCCAAAGTTCGGAGATAATCCGTTAGTTCAGTTGCTGCCTGCCAATCCGTTTGTTTTCTGTACAGCAAATTGAATCTTTTTGCCACTCTTGCCACATGCACATCAATCGGGCAAATAAGCTGCGAAGGAGAAATGGTTTTCCAAATGCCAAAGTCAACACCCTTATCATCCTGCCGCACCATCCAACGAAGAAACATATTCAACCTTTTGCAACTTGATTTTCTTTCAGGTGTGGCAATATGTTTTTTGGTTCTTGCCGGCACATGTTCCAGCGAGAAAAAATAGTGGTGAAAGCCGGTCAGCATTTCTTCTGCCGTATTACCATGCATGGTAAAGGCTTTTTCAAGGCTTTTATGTTTGCTGTAATGAAAGTTGAAAAACTCAATAAAATAAAGAAGGTCAGTTGAATTGAAAGTGCGGTGTTTGAAATTGATTAAGCTTTTTAATTGTTTAGCAGAATGGTTTAAACAAAAATTATACGGCGCATTATCCATCAACTGCATCAACTCTTTTGATTTGTTGATGATAGTAGCTCTATTGCCCCAGGCGAACATGGCGGCAAAAAAACCGGCAATTTCTATATCTTGTTTTTTAGAAAAGGAATGAGGAATGCAAATGGGGTCGTCTTTAATAAAAGAAGGTTGATTATATAAATCAACCTTACTGTTTAAAAAATCATGTAAATCTTTTTCGTTCATTTCAGTATTCACTAACCAATTGCATTATTCAAATCATCAATTAAATCGTCTGCATCTTCAATACCCACACTAAGACGGATAAGTGAATCTGATAAACCATTTTTAATTCTTTCCTCTCTTGGAATAGATGCATGTGTCATACTCGCCGGATGATTAATCAAAGATTCAACACCACCCAAACTTTCAGCAAGGGAAAATAAATGAGTGGAGGATAAAACTCTTTTAGCTTCGTCAACACTATCATTTTTTAACTCAAAAGAAATCATACCGCCAAAATCTCTCATTTGTTTTTTTGCAATAGCATAACCGGGATGATCTTCAAAACCCGGCCAATATACTTTGGCCACTTTAGGATGATTGCGCAGCCAGTTAGCAATTATTTTTCCATTTTCACAATGGGCTTTCATTCTTACACCCAATGTTTTTATTCCACGCAACACTAAAAAGCAATCCATCGGGCCGGGTACAGCACCACAACTTTTTTGAATAAAATATAATTTCTCTCTCAGGTCTGCATCATTCATCATCAGGCAACCTTGTATCACATCACTATGTCCACCGAGATATTTGGTAACAGAATGCATTACTATATCAGCACCAAGGTCTAGCGGATTTTGTAAATAGGGAGATGCAAAAGTATTGTCAACACAAAGTAATGCACCGGCTTGTTTTGAAATAATGGCAATGGCTGCAATGTCACTGATGTTCATTAATGGGTTAGTAGGAGTTTCTAACCAAATCAATTTTGTATTAGCAGTAACAACTGCTTTTACATTAGCAGCATCCGTAGTGTCAACATAAATAAATTTTATTCCGTAGCGTTCCCACACTTTAGTAAATAGACGATAGCTGCCACCGTACATGTCATTGGCGCAAATCACTTCATCGCCGGGCGATAATAATTTTATCACTGAATCTGTTGCTGCCACGCCACTGCTGAAGGCTAAACCAAATTTTCCATTTTCAATAATAGCAAAAGCCTCTTCCAATGCTTTGCGGGTAGGGTTCTGGCTGCGGGCATATTCGAAACCTTTGTTTACTCCCGGGGCTTCCTGCACATAAGTGGACGTTTGATAAATGGGAGTCATAATAGCACCGGTGGATGGGTCAGGCTCGGCACCAGCATGTATCAATTTTGTAGCAAGTTTCAAGCCCCTGTCCCCTAAAGGGGAACTTTGATTTGTTGAGTTCATTAGTATTCGAATTTCAAGTGTGAATAAAGAATCTACAAAGTAAAGCGATTTTTACTCCCCTTTAGGGGTTGGGGGTAAACATTGAGGCAGCTGAAAAATACCGCCAATCGTAATTATCAGCTTCGTGGGAGGCTTGTGGCTGAATTGTTTTATCCAATACTTCAGGTTTTAGCACTTTTTCCGCCACTAATTTTTTTCGGGCTTCGTGGATGGCATCTTGTACCCGTTTATTTTCCATCCAACTTTTTTGAGGCGGTTCAAAACCAACCTTATCTTTTCGCCAGGTTATTGCTTCCGGCAATTTATTTTTCATCGTTTCCCGCAGCAGCCATTTTGTCCAACCGTTTCGTATTTTGTAGTTAGCAGGAAGCGAAAATATAAATTCAACTAATTCATGACTTAAAAACGGCAGCCGCACCTCCCGGCCATGGGCCATTGAATTTCTGTCGGCATAGCGAAGCAGTTCTTCCAACCCATGTGTGCAAGTGTTGAAATGCAATACACCATTGAGTGTAAAATGATCCGGTGTGGTGTAATAGGCTTCTTTACTTTGCTGTTTTACAAAGTCTTTGCTAAGACCTTCATGCTTTATTGCTTTCAGCAAATATTGATTTTCTAAAGTAACCGTAGCAAAGCCGGGAAAATAGGCAGCAATCATATTCTTGAAATCAAATTTTTCTGTAACACCCATTTCCCTCGCAGCTTTTAATTCTTTGCTGCCAAATAGTTTTCTGTTGCGGAATAATTCTTGCCAGTACCATTTATAGTATTTGTGATAACCGGCTAATGTTTCATCGGCACCTTGTCCGTCCAGCAAAACTTTTACATTATGTTGCTTTGCCAGTTCATACACTTTATACTGTGCATAAATGCTGGCAGATCCAAAAGGTTCTTCCTGATGATGACAAAGAGTTGACCAGTCATTCATCATTTCATCACCAGATACATTTACAATGAATTGCTGCACGTTAAATTTTTCGACTACTTGTTTTGAAAATTCCAATTCATCTTTTTCAAATCCCGGAAAGGAAGCAGTGAAAGAAGTGAAAGGTGAGTGGTGAGTAGTGAATGGCGAAGCCGCTGCGACAACTGATGAACTATCAAGTCCACCACTCAAACTTGTTCCAACTGCAACATCACTTCGCAACCTTCTTTTTACTGAAGTAGTAAACAGATGATTGAATTGTTCAATTGCTTCGTTATCTGTAATTTTTTTGTTTTGCTTTTCCGGATTTATGTCCCAGTATTTTTCAAGTAGCAGCTCGGCTTTCTGAAAATTATATTTTAATGAGGTGGAAGAGGGGAGCTTATAAATATTTTCAAAAAATGTTTCTCCTGGTTGCTCAGGATTGTCAGTATAGCCGATTGTAATAAAGTTGAAAAGCATTTTTTGATTGGGTATTCTGTCAATACCAGCAGCCCATAATGCTTTCATTTCTGAAGCAAATAAAAATTGGCTTCCATCGAAAAAATAGAAGAAAGGTTTTTCTCCAAACCGGTCTCTTGCTGCAAACAGTTCTTTTTTTGTTGCATCCCAAATGGCAAAAGCAAACATACCGTCAAAATAATCTACACATTCATCCTGCCAGTAATCATAAGCAGCAATTATTACTTCGGTATCTGTTTGAGAATGGAAAGTATATCCCTGTTTTATTAACTCTTCTTTTAGTTCAATGTAATTATAAATTTCTCCATTGTGAACAATGGTATAACGGGAACTTCCCTCTTCTCCATGGAGTGGAGAAGGGTAGGGGATGAGGGGTGAATGCATTGGCTGCTGACCCGCATTACTTAAATCAATAATGGAAAGACGGCGGTGACCCAGCAAAACATTGCCTGTTTCATCTTGCCACAAACCTTCTCCATCCGGCCCACGATGAGCCAGTGCAGCTGTCATTTTATTCAGATGCTCTTTGCTATACTGCGATGGACTTGATTGTATGATTCCGGCAATGCCACACATGCTGTAAATATCCAGATAATTTTTATGTATCTGGCCGCTAATAAAGTCTTTATTCTTTTGGGATTACTATAAGCGGTCTGATGCGTAGTAGCCAGCCTTATCCAGTAACGATTTTTAGAAACTAATTGGAAGTTTAACTTCCACATTATCCCAGGCCATTAACAAATTGGCACCAGCAGCAGTTTGCTGAAAAATCATGGTAAAGTATTCAATTGAATTATTAGTTTGCCCTACGGTAACAATAAATCGGGCAACATCTTTTGTAGCATCGGGGTGAAGCCCCCAGCTGTCAATATTGCTATTTAATACTATCGTCCATTTATCCTGTTCGGGGATAGAATAAAGTATGTAGCGACCGGCTTTTATTTTTTTATTCTGAATGATAGCGTCTGTATAAAGTTCAAATTCAGTTGCTTCATTGGCACCTAGCCGCCAAGGTTCACCATATTTTAATACATCATGAAACAGTTGGCGACCCTGCAGATGCGGACGACTGTAAATAACCCTTGCCAGTGGTAACGATGTTGTTTTCTCCATCTTCAATTTTGGATAATCGGCGGGGTAGTAACTTATATCCATTGGTGAAATGTCAACCGGAGAAAAAGAGCTAATAGATTTCTCTGCTTTTATTTTTGAGGAAGTATCTGCTTTAACGGTATCTTTTATAGTACTTTGGCTTTCTCCTTTATTATTCTTACAGGAAAAAGATAAAAAACAAATAAGCACAATCAAAAAAGGTAATCTCATAAAGCAGTACTTTAAAAGGTAAAGGGTACCGATGCTCTAACATTATCCCAGCCAATAGTAAGATTAAAACCGGTGGTTGTTTTTTCAAAAGCCATAGCTAGTGATTCCAACACTGTATCTGTTTTTTGAATGACTACATCTTTTCTTACTACATCTTTTTTTACATCATATTTAAATGAACCCCAGACGTCAGTGTCTTTGTTAATAATAATAGTCCAGCTGGTTTCATTTACAATTGCGTACAAGGTATAACGGCCTTTGTTTATTTTTTTTCCACCCAGCCGCACATTTTTAAAAAATTCTATTTCAGTTGCTTCATTTGCACCCATTCTCCACACCCCGCCATATTTTATTAATCCGCCAAAAATAACTCTACCTGCTTTTTGAGGACGGCTATAAACTACTCTTGCCGCCAGTTCTTCCGTTATTTTATCATTAATCTTTAACACCGGGTAGTTGGCAGGATAATAGCTCATATCCATTGGTGATTTATCTATTGGCGGCAGCGAACTTGTTTGCGCCAACAAACAAATAAAGAAGAATTGAAATACGGCAATAAGCCCGATTACTTTTTTCATCAGTGAAAAGTTTAATTGATTATCATGGAAGATTCTGAAACAAGGTAGTTACAAATGTAAACGATTTGCTTATTTAAGAATCACCATTTATAAAGCTGTTTAAGAATCTTTTTGTAACCCATCAAATTGTAGCCTGATAAAAGGTTTGGCTGATGCCCAGAAATGACGGTAACAATCCTGCAAAAGTTGATAATGCTCTTCAAATAATTTATAAGCGGTTTCGCTTTCGGTTAAATGGAGGGAACGGCGAACAACGCCTCCAAGGCTTTTTCCTGTTCCCCAACGGGTGCGGTAGTTAAATAACCAGTTGTGTTCTTTCATATAGGGAAACATCAAGGCAAATCGTTCGGGTAACCATGGTGCTTGTTTGTCAAGTGTTGTATAAACCTGTTGAGAAAAATCAAGTAGCGACTGTTCAGTAAACTCAGTAATATCCGTTGCCAGAAAATGATCATACACTACATCCACAAATGCGCCGCTATACAACCGGTAATGAGGACGAAAAACTTCTTTCGCTTCTTTTGTGGCTTCATGGGTATCAGTAAAGCTGTCTATAGTGCGGTGCAGCATAATGCCCTGTTGAATAGCTGGCGGGTAATCAAACTTCTTTTTTCCTTTTACAAAATCACTAATCATGTTGCCGAGCAAAACCTCAGGATGATTGAAGGAAAGATATGCGTGGGCTAAATAGTTCAGAAATTGAATTTTAAAACAAAAGTTATTTAATATTTTTTTCCATCCAGCTACTTATCACAGATAATGCTACTGGGGAAATTGTTTCTTCCAGTTGTCCATATTCATTAATGGTACATTTGTTACAAGTTTGAAATAAATGATTTAAGCCCGGCAATTCTTTTACTTCATAATTTTTTGACTTACTAGCTTTCAATGATTTTTCAATGCCTGAAAGGTTTTGACTGGAAATTACCTGAACATCTTTGTCGCCATTAATTGCAAGCACTTTACAACGTAGTTGTTCAAGATATTCGCTAGGATTAAATCTGATAAAATACCTGAACCACGGCGATTGAAATTCTTTTACCATTACAACAATATAATTCTTTCTTTTCTCTGCATTTTCAAATTCTAATTCTGTTAGGAGTTCTTTACTTTTAGTAGCGGCCCAGTCCTCGGTAATTTTAGTAACATTGGTAATTGCTATTATACTATCCGGCGCATCTAATATGGCCAATACTACTTTTGTAAATAATGGTTTAATTTCTTTTACCGCATCTTCACCCATTCCACCAGATTTTGCAATAGCAGCATTTTGTTCTGCCATCAACTCAATGATCTTTACACCTGGCCCGGCGAGTAACACAATAAAGTTGATGTCTTTTCTTTTTGTGGCCACCATCGGGGCTATCATTCCGCCTTCACTATGCCCTATTAGACCAACTTTCTTTTTATCAACTTCCGGTCTTGCTAAAAGATAGTCAACGCTACTGCTTACATCTTTTGCAAAATCTTCGCTGGTGGCTTCGCTAAAATTGCCGGTGCTTTTTCCTACACCCCGGTCATCCACCCTCAGCACTATGTATCCTTTCTTTGTAAGATGATCGGCTAGTACTGCAAATAACTTGTGCCCCATAATTTCTTCATCCCGGTTTTGCGGACCAGAACCTGTAATCATTACCGCAGCAGGAAAAGGGCCATTACCTTCTGGAATGGTGATAGTAGCCCCATAGCTAAGCGATTTATCTTCGTTGTTATATTCCACTTCTTCGCTTTTGTAGGAAAAAGGAGGTAGAGGGGTTTGCGGTCTTTTTCGTTCTGTAATTTTTTCTATTTTTTTCAATACCAATGGCACTTCTGCTCCTTGAATAAACGTTCCGTTCAATGTAGAATCATTTAACAGCTTTCCACTGTAGGATGCATTGAGGCTTAACATTTCAATAACAATTCCGTTATCCTTCAATGTAGTAGTATCACACTTAAATCCATACGCTGATTGATCAGGACTATCGGCTGTAGTAATCAGGCCGCCTTTTCCATCTTCTTTTATATGAAATACAATGCGTAGTTCAATGCCAACACTGATTGTTCCCTCCCAAGTACCAATGAATTTGTTTCCGGATTGTGCAACAGATGATAAGCTGCAAGAAATAAAAAGCAACAGGGCAATGAAAAATTTTGTAGTCATAGTGAAAAATTAATAGTTCAAAATTAAGACGTTTTTTTCTTCAGCGTTGATAAAAGGTTATTATCTATGTTCAACGGTTCACCTTCATCAACATCTGTTAACATCACTTAACACTCACCACCATTAATCTTCGAAGAAGTCCTTTTGCCACAATTGGCTTGCTACAGGTTGTAACCAAATATACTTTTGTGCCGTCACACTAATCAAAGAAAAAACCTTAACCTTCTAAAATAATAATGTATGAAAAAGACGATTTTAACATTGGCAATAGTAGTAAGCACATTCAATGCCTTTGCCACAGATGCGAATGTAAATGAGAAAGTGCTGGATGCTTTTAGAACTGAATTTACCTCGGCAAAAGAAGTGGAGTGGTCTGTTAACAGTAATTATTACAAAGCCACCTTCAACTACAATGGTAAATATGTATTTGCATTTTATAATGAAAATGGTGAGTTGCTGGGGCTTAGCCGCTACTTAAGCCCGGATGATTTACCTATTGCCCTGCAAAAAAATCTGACAAAAAACTATAAAGGCTATTGGGTGAGTGATTTATTTGAAACAGCAAAAAACGATGCCACTAACTACTACATTACTTTGGAAAATGCGGATACAAAAATTGTATTGAAATCTTCAGGAAACAGTTGGGGAGTGCATAGTAAAAGTAAAAAAGTATAAATAATAAGTTTTGGTGTGTGGTAAAACAAACCCCGTTCTCCTTTCAGGAAGCGGGGTTTTGTATTTCAGTAAAATGTATTTTTGCTACTCACTCTGCATTGTCCCCGCCGCGGCGGGTCTGAAGGCGGATAAAAAATGTAAAATGAATAAAGGACCTGTTTCACAATTTATCGAACATCATTACCGCCACTTTAATGCAGCAGCTTTAATGGATGCTGCCAAAGGATATGTAACACACCTGGATGATGGCGGTAAAATGATGATAACATTAGCTGGTGCTATGAGTACTGCAGAACTGGGGTTAAGTCTTGCTGAAATGATACGGCAAGATAAAGTAGCTATCATTAGCTGCACTGGTGCCAACCTGGAAGAAGATATAATGAATCTAGTGGCACACAGTCATTATAAAAGGGTACCAAACTACCGTGATTTAAGTCCGCAAGATGAATGGGATTTGTTGGAGAATCATTACAATCGGGTAACGGATACTTGTATTCCTGAAGAAGAAGCTTTTCGCCGCTTGCAACAGCATATTCATAAATTATGGAAAGAGGCTGATGAAAAAGGCGAACGTTATTTTCCACATGAGTATATGTACAAAATGCTGCTGAGCGGAGTGCTGGAGCAGTACTATGAAATTGATCCAAAGAACAGTTGGATGCTGGCGGCTGCTAAAAAGAATATTCCAATTGTAGTGCCGGGTTGGGAAGACAGCACCATGGGAAATATTTTTTCTTCCTACATAATAAAAGGACAAATGAAAGCCACTACGATGAAGAGTGGTATTGAATACATGGTATGGCTGGCTGATTGGTATAGAAATAATTCTGCTGGAAAAGGCGTTGGCTTTTTTCAGATAGGTGGTGGTATTGCCGGAGACTTTCCGATATGTGTGGTGCCGATGATGTACCAGGATTTAGAGTGGCATGATGTGCCGTTCTGGAGTTATTTCTGCCAGATAAGTGATAGTACAACTTCTTATGGTTCTTATTCCGGCGCAGTACCTAATGAAAAAATTACCTGGGGAAAATTAGATATTAATACGCCGAAGTTTATAGTGGAGAGTGATGCGACTATTGTAGCTCCACTGATTTTTGCTTGGGTGCTTGGGTGGTAAATATGCCAACCTTGAAAGTCAAGTGATGGCTTACAATTGAATATTGATAATTGAGTATTGAATGTTATAACTCAATACCCAAAATGAAATTGAAAAATAAAAATTAACCCCGTCTTGTTTTAACACAAGATGGGGTTTTGATTTATGCTGAAAGGTATGAATTAAAGTTCCTGGAAGAAGATTGCAACGCTTCCAAATAAGAGGAACGATAAATAGACCTTACGGGTTGCCTTTGGTTTAACGGGGATTAAAATCCTTTCGGTATTTCTAATTTTATATCCCGTTTTAGCATATCATTCCGGTTAGCCATT
>JANORJ010000035.1:0-4992 GCA_031415255.1 Chitinophagaceae bacterium
TTTACAATACTCAGTAGTTTGCTTTTTATCGTTTGCACTTTTTTTATCAATCGTCTTTGTTTTTATTTATCACCCGTTGCATTGGCTGTTGTATTAGGATATAGTTACACAAAAAGATTTACTCCACTTTGTCATTTAATACTTGGTTTAGGATTGTCATTAGCGCCAATAGGAGCATATCTGGCAGTTACAGGTCAGTTTGCTTTATTGCCCATACTTTTTTCGTTGGCTGTTATTTTTTGGGTTAGTGGGTTTGATATTATTTATGCTTTGCAAGATGAAGAGTTTGATAAATCGCAACAACTATATTCCATACCGGCATGGTTGGGCAAAGCAAAAGCATTAAGGGTTTCAGAGGTTTTACATTTATTAAGTGCAGCCGCTGTTATTGCAGCAGGCTGGTATGGAAATTTTGGTTGGCTCTACTGGATTGGCACCACTGTATTTGTTGGTATGTTAGTGTATCAGCATTCAATCGTTAAGCCAAATGATTTACGAAAAGTAAACCTCGCATTTATGACAGCCAACGGTATAGCCTCGGTTGTTTTCGCCATCTTTGTTATTGCTGACTTATTTATAAACTAATTTAAAACAATCAAAGAAATATCGAAGAGCGGATATTCGTACTTCTTATTTCTGACCTCGTACTTCTAAAATGTCAAGAATACTCTCCATAGACTATGGCCTCAAAAGAACCGGCATTGCTGTTACTGACCCGTTGCAGATTATTGCCACCGGATTAACAACATTGCATTCAAAAGAATTAATCCCTTTTCTAAAAGATTATTTTATAAAAGAACCAGTGGAGTTAATAATCATTGGCTGGCCTACCAATTGGGATGACTCCGCCACTCATGCCACACCATTGGTTGAAAAAGCGATTAAAGAGTTACAAAAGAACTTCCCCGCCATGCCTATTAAAAAGGTAGATGAACGCTACACTTCCAAAATGGCCAAAGATGCTATGCTTGAAATGGGACTAAAAAAAATGCAACGGCGCAATAAAGCTCTGGTGGATGAAATAGCTGCCACTATCATGTTACAGGAATACCTCAGGTCAATTGGTTAACTGGCTGTTTAGAGTTAAATTTGCCGCTTTAATAGATTTATTTATATGATTCTTCCGATTGTTGCCTACGGCCATCCGGTACTTAGAAAAGTAGCTGCTGATATCACTCCAGATTATCCTCAATTGGCCAAACTGATTGAAGATATGTGGGAGACCTTGTACGAAAGCAATGGTGTTGGGCTTGCTGCTCCGCAAGTAAATAGAGACGTCCGTCTTTTTGTGGTGGACAGTCTACAGATTTTTGCTAATATGGAAGATGAAGAAAAAGCAGACTATCCCGGCGATACCGGAATGAAAGGAATTTTTATTAATGCCCATATTGCTAAACTGGCTGGCGGCGAATGGGTCTACAATGAAGGCTGTCTCAGCATTCCTAAAATACGGGAGGATGTTTATCGGCAGGAATCAGTTACCATCAACTTTCAGGATGAAAATTTTATCCTCCACACAAAAACCTTTACCGGCATCACGGCAAGGGTCATCTTGCATGAATATGATCATATAGAAGGAAAACTTTTTATTGACCTTATTTCCCCGCTTAAACGAAAATTGATGAAGGGGAAACTAAATGATATTTCCAAAGGAAAAGTAAAGGTGGATTACAGAATGCTTTTTCCTGGTTAAAAAGCAGTGCTTACAAAACATACTGCCAATAATGCAGTGTTACCCATTGTAAAATAACTGCTTATTATTTTTTAACGATTCATGAGTTGCGTTTTAGCATAAACGTATGTTTACGGTTAGTCTTTTTTTTGTCGAAAGAGTTATTCATAAAAATATAATATTAAAATGTTATGAAATAAAGTTGGCCGAAATCAATCTTCTTTCTAATTTAGCTATCCGATTGCATCCATCCCCTGTTAAAGCAACCACTGGTTAATCTTCTTCATTAGTAGCAGCACTTTCCTTGTTAACGGGTTTTCGTTAACAATCATTTTGTGCTATTTATTAACCATCAAAACTTTTGCTTATGAGAAGAAGAGTTACTCTTTCTTGTCTGGCAGTGTTTCTGGCCATGTCATTCACCAGCCAGGCACAAGTACCTTCTCTAAATCCCGTTAACGGCGTAGTACCGGCCATCTTAAATGCCGCAGGCGGCAGTTATGATAATGCCTCTTCGTATAACCGTTATGAATGGAGTTTTGGAGAATTACTGCTAATCCAGGCATTTGCTCCCGCCGACAGCTCGGTATTGGTAACCCAAGGAGTGTTACAACCCTGTACCGACCAGTTAGGCTATTCACCATTCACTGTCTTGTTTGAAAGCGGTGATTACAAACTATTTCCCAACCCAACCAGCGGAAAATTTGAAGTGGACTTTTTTGTAAGAACACCAGGCCTTATGAGTTTACAGTTAGTCAACTCGATGGGGCAGGTACTCTCAAAGAAAAGTTATCATTATGATGGCTGTTGCCGTGTTGAACTGTTCGACATCAGCAGGTATCCAGACGGGATATACTTTGTAGTAGCCGATTTAAAACCAGACATTAATCGGCCGATAGACAATCTTCAGGTAATCCGCCATAGCGGACTGAAGGTGATAAAACTGACCGATAAATAAACCAAAAGCCTAACCAAAAATAAAAACTGTAAAAAAATGAAAAAATTTTTATCAATACTAGCAGTAGTGCTGACGGTGGCAACAGTAGCCATCGGCCAAAGCCCCTCTCCGGGAGTATTTAATTACCAGGGGGTAGCCCGCAACAGTGTGGGCAATGTGTTAATCAATAAAACGATAACCCTGAGGTTGACAGTACATGATGGCGCAGCAGCAGGCCCCACGGTGTATCAGGAGTCCAGAACAGTAATAACGAATCCATTTGGATTATTTAATGTGCAGGTAGGAAGTGCCGGAGCAAGCAATGTAACAGGAACAATAGCTGGTGTAAACTGGGGAGTGAACACCAAGTTCATTCAGGTAGAAATAGACCCTAATGGCGGAACATCATTTATCAATATCGGAACAGCACAGATAGCCAGTGTTCCGTATTCGTTGTATTCATCCTTATCCAATGATTTGGTGCTGCCGTTTATAAAAACACAGGCAGCGCCGGGTACTACGTTGATAGGGTTAACAAATTCAGCAACGACGGGAACACAAGGAGCCTTTACGGGCATAAGTGCAAGTACAGATGCCAATGCAGTTGCTGTTAGTGGTACCATATCATCAGCATCACCGGGTGGTTTTTCAGCAGGTGTAAGAGGTATAAACAATGGTACAAGCGGACTAGGAATAGGAGTATATGGAAGCCAGGCGGGAAGTGGCTGGGGTGTGTATGGAACTACACCAAGTGGTATCGGTGTTAATGGTGCTTCTACATCAGGCTTTGGAGTATTTGGTTCCTCTACATCAGGTACAGGTGTGAATGGTACATCTACATCAGGTGTCGGTGTATTCGGGACAAGTAGTACCAGTAATGCAGGTCGTTTTGATAATACGAATGCTGCTAACACTACTGACGCCTTGGTTGCCAATACCAACGGAGCAGCTTCCAGTTGGGCATTAAGGGCTACCAGTACAGGTTTACAAGGTGCTGGTATATTTGTGTATAATAATGCAGGCGGAACAGCAAATGCAGTAAGAGTAACTAACAATGGAGGTGGAGCAGCAATAAGTGCAACGGCCTCGGGTACTGGCTCAGCCGGCTTGTTTAGCAACACAAACGCAGCAAATAATTCAAGTACAGTTTCAATAAGTACAAACGGTACAAGTGCTACTGCTCTTTCTGTAAGCGGTCCTGGTATATGGGGAAGTGCAATAGGTATTACAAATACAACTTCAGGAATGGAATGGAGAACAAGTGTAAATGGTAATACATATACTGTAACTAAAATTCCAGGTTCAACTTTTAGTCCCTTGCAATTATTCAGCACTGGTGGATTAGACTTTTCAAATTCAGCAGGTACTTCAATTATGAGGTTATTGGATAATAGTAATGTTGGTATTGGTAATGTAGCTCCAATTTCAAAACTGCATGTGTCAGGATCTGTAACTATTCAGGATGGAACAGAAGGTTTGAACCGAGTATTTATTGATAATGGTGCAGGCGTTGGTACAGGCCGCTGGAGTACTTTGGCTGGAGCAGGTATTGTTACAGGAACTGGTACCACACAATTTATTCCAAGATGGACAAGTCCATCAAATATTGGTAACTCATTATTATTTGATGATGGTACAAGTATAGGTCTTGGTACAATTACTCCTACACATCGGTTTACTGTATCTCATGGTGGCAGCACTGGTATCAGTGTAAGTTCTACTGCAGGTTTTTCTGTGGTAGATATTAATGCTGCAAGTGGTGATGCCGCTTTGCGTTTTGGCAATGCCGGCGTTAATCAGTGGAATATGCGTAACCGTCCGGGAGATAATTATTTAGAAATTTTTGAACTTGGTGGTGGCGGTAGCCGTATGGTTATACAAGATGCAACAGGTAATGTTGGTATTGGCCAAACTGTTTCACCGTCATATAAATTAGATGTATTACACGGTGGTGCAACGGGTATTCGCAGTCAATCGTCTGCTTCATTTTCTGTTGTAGATATTGATGCAGCCAGTGGTGACGCTGCTTTACGTTTTCAGGCGGCCGGTGTTGGTATGTGGAATACCCGCAACCGCCCTGCTGATAACTATTATGAAATATTCGAATTAGGAGGTGGCGGTAGCCGTGTTGTTATCCAAGATGGTACTGGTAACGTAGGTATTGGTGCAACTGTTGCCCCGGCTTATAAATTAGATGTTGAGCATGGTGGTTCAACAGGTGCAAGAATTAAATCAACCGCTTCTTTCTCAGTGGTAGATATTGACGCTGCAAGTGGTGATGCTGCTGTGCGTTTTGATATCTGAGGTGTTAATCAATGGAACATCCGCAACCGCCCTGCTGATGATTATTTAGAAATTTTTGAACTTGGTGGTGGCGGTAGCC
>JANORJ010000036.1:0-6200 GCA_031415255.1 Chitinophagaceae bacterium
ATTTTTATTATAGGGTTGATCAATGGCGAAGAAATTATTGCCATGTTGCAAACTGCTGTTGCACTTGCAGTGGCAGCTATTCCGGAAGGATTACCTATTGTTGCTACGATGACATTAGCGCAGGGCATGCTAAAAATGTCCCGTTACAATGTGATTGTAAAAAAATTATCTGCAGTTGAAACATTAGGAGGCACCAATGTGATCTGCACCGATAAAACCGGTACGCTTACGCAAAATAAAATGGAAGTGGTATTTGTTGAAACAACTTCCGGCACCTGGAAAAAAGATGTTGACTTTACGGGCAAGCAGGAGCAGTTGCAATTGGTATCCCAATGTGCAGTTTTATGTAACACAGCCGATATTCAATCATCCGAAAAAGAAGCAAAGGAAATTGGGGACCCTTTGGAAATAGCCTTGCTAAAATTTTCAAAAGATAAGGGCGAAGACATTGATAAAATACGTAAAGACTTTTTAAAAAAAGAGGAAGAACCTTTCTCCAGCGAAACAAAGATCATGAGTACGTTGCATGAACACGATGGTAAGTTTTATGTTTTTGCAAAAGGCGCTCCTGAAGAATTATTGCTCAAGTGTACACAGATTTTTGAAGATAGCGAGGTGGCGATGGACACAACAAAAAGAGAACAATGGTTCTCAACAGCAGAAAAATTTTCCGCATCCGGACATCGCATGATTGCCATGGCATATAGAAAGACGGATAGTGCGCCTGCTTCATTAACAGATGACCTGGTTTTTCTCGGGCTTGTTGGTATGATAGATCCACCAAGACCTGAAGTTCAGGCTGCCATCAATGATTGTAAAACAGCGGGCATCAAAGTGGTGATGATCACCGGTGACCATCCTTCCACAGCACATTATATAGGAACGCAATTGGGTATTTCAAAAGAAGATGAAGTGCCTGTGATTGGAAAGGATATGAAAGAATTTGAGGACTTAAGTGAAGAAGAGAAAGAGCGCTGGATCAATACTTCGGTTTTTGCCCGTGTTAATCCAAAGCATAAGCTCGACCTGGTAAAAGTTTTCCAGGAAAAAGGATACGTGGTAGGTATGACGGGTGATGGTGTAAATGATGCCCCCGCCATTAAGAAATCAGATATCGGTATTGCTATGGGTCTTCGGGGAACACAAGTAGCCCAGGAAGTTTCAGATATGGTATTGAAAGATGATTCCTTTTCTTCTATCGTGGTAGCCATTAAACAGGGGCGTATTATTTTTGAGAACATTAAAAAATTTGTAACCTTTTTGCTTTCCTGTAACCTGAGTGAATTGCTGGTAATAGCAGTTGTAGCTATCCTGAATTTACACTTCCAGTTGTTGCCATTGCAAATACTTTTTATAAATCTTATTACAGATTTATTGCCAGCACTTGCTTTGGGTCTTATCAAAGGGGGAGCAGATATTATGAAACAGCCACCCCGCAAATCATCCGAACCAATTATTGATAAAAGCCGCTGGAAACTTATTTTCTTTTATGCAATTGTTATCGGATCAGTAAGCACAGGTGCAGTGCTTTTCAATCACTATGCATACCACAATGCTGAGCCTTGGGATAATGCTATGTGTAATAACGTACTGTTTTTTACCCTTATTTTTTGCCAGCTTTTTCATGTATTTAATATGAGTAGCGGACCATTTTTCAATAACGAGGTTATTAAAAGTAAATACATCTGGTTTTCGGTAACAGGAAGCATTGCCATTTTAGTAGGCGTTATTCAAATACCCTATGTGCGCCAGGCATTGAATGTAATTCCCATGACACTGACCGAATGGATGATTATTGTTGCTGCGGCTGTTTCTTCCGTTATCATCATACAGCTTGCAAAAGCTTTGAAGCTATTAAAACAAAATATACAAGTGAAATGAAAACGATTATATACAGTACGCACAAATTTGAAAAGCAATTTCTTATTGATGCAAATGCAGGTAAGCATCAATTGGAGTTTCTTGAACTTCCTTTAAAATGGGAAACAGCAGATTTGGCTGCCAGTGCCCAGGCTGTATCCATTTTTGTTAATGATGATGCTTCTGATAAAGTATTGGAAAAATTACATGCTGGTGGCGTAAAATTTATAGCATTACGATCTGCCGGATATAACCATGTAAACATTGACAAAGCAAAACAGTTGAAAATAAAAGTGGTAAGGGTGCCAGCCTATTCGCCTTATGCAGTTGCCGAACATGCCATTGCGTTGATGCTGGCATTGAACCGGAAATTGATAAGAGCAAACAGCAGAGTACACGAACTCAATTTTTCATTGGATGGTCTTACGGGTTTTGATATGAACGGAAAAACGGCAGGCATTATTGGCACAGGGCAGATAGGTGCAGTGGTTGCTAAAATATTAAGTGGCTTCGGCTGCAAAGTTTTAGCGGTTGATCAAATTGAAAACATTGATCTAAAAGAAAAGGTTGGATTGGTTTATACTGACTACGACACATTATACAAAGAGGCAGATATAATTTCGCTGCATGTCCCTTTATCACCTGCTACACGATATTTGATCAAAAAGGAAAGCATTAATAAAATGAAGCAGGGTGTAATGTTGATCAACACAAGCAGGGGTGCATTGATAAATACAAAAGATGTAATTGCAGGATTAAAGTCGGGGCGAATAGGCTATTTGGGGCTGGATGTTTACGAGGAAGAAAGCGGGTTGTTTTTTGAAGATCATTCAGACGAAATTCTTCAGGATGATATTATATCCCGTTTGTTGACATTTAAAAATGTATTGATCACCAGTCACCAGGCTTTTTTAACCGATACGGCACTAAGTAATATTGCCGCCACCACTGTATATAATCTTGATTGTTTTGAACAACAAATTGAATGTAAAAACGAAATATGAAAATAACTAGCTACAATATTTTAAAGCACTGCTTCCAGCTTAAATTAAAAGTATGATCAGTAATCTTATTAAATGGTCTTTAAAGAACCGCATGGTTGTTTTGCTGATAGCAGCAGCGGTAACAGCCTATGGTTTTTATTCGGTAAACAATACGAAAGTAGATGCCATACCTGACCTGTCTGAAAACCAGGTTATCATATTTACAGAATGGATGGGCCGTAGCCCGCAAATCATGGAAGACCAGGTAACATACCCGTTGGTAAGCAACCTGCAGGGTATTCCTAAAATAAAAAATATCCGTGCCAATTCCATGTTCGGAATGAGTTTTGTGTTTGTAATTTTTGAAGATGATGTTGATATTTACTGGGCCCGTACCAGGGTATTGGAACGGCTTAATTATGCTCAGCGCCTGTTGCCTCAGAATGTAGTTCCCACATTGGGACCGGATGGCACCGGTTTGGGACATATTTTCTGGTACACCTTAGATGCGCCATCGCTTGATCTGGGAGAACTGCGGGCATTGCAGGACTGGTACATCAAATTTGCTTTGCAAACAGTACCGGGCGTAAGTGAAGTAGCATCTTTTGGTGGTTTTCAAAAACAATACCAGATCGTAATTGACCCGCACAAGCTAAGCTATTACAATATTGCTTTAATGGATGTAATTGAAAAAGTAAGAGCCAACAATAATGATGTTGGCGGAAGAAAATTTGAGATGACAGATATGGGATATATCATCAGGGGTATCGGTTATATCACCCAGATAAAAGACATTGAAGAAATACCATTAATAACGCAGGGTTCTGTTCCCATACGGGTTAAAGATATTGCCACGGTGCAAATGGGTGGCGAACTGCGGCTCGGTATTATAGAAGAAAACGGGCAGGGAGAAAAAGTAGGTGGAATAGTGATCATGCGATACGGAGAAAACGCAAAAGAAGTGATAGATAAAGTAAAGGAAAAAATAAAAGATGTTGAAAAGGGCTTACCAGCCGGTGTAAAATTTCATGTGGCTTATGACCGGTCCGATTTGATTGAAGCTACCATTGCCACTTTAAAAGAAGCGGTAATTGAAGAGATCATTGTTGTTGCCATTGTGCTGTTCATCTTTCTGTTGCATGTACGCAGCGCTTTAATAGTGATCATAACGATCCTGATGAGTGTATTGATTTCCTTTATCATGATGGATTGGTTTAATGTAAGTTCCAACATCATGTCGCTTGCAGGTGTGGCGCTTGCAATTGGCGACCTGGTGGATGCCGGTATTGTGATGGTAGAAAATGCCTTAAAATCTATAACGGAAGAAACAGCATAATAAATTGGTATGATCTCAAACGAAGAAAGATTAAAAAGAATTGAAAGCTCCTCTATCCTGGTGGGCAAGGCAGTTTTCAGTTCTATATTGATAACGCTGGTATCATTTGCGCCGATATTATTTTTGGAAGGTCAGGAAAAGAAATTATTCACACCGCTGGTTCTTACGAAGACCTTTGCGATGATTGGTTCTGCTTTAGTCGCTATTTTTTTGGTGCCAGTGTTAATGGCAATATTACTGAAAGGCAAAATGCGGCCCGAAAAAAAGCACCCTGTTTCCAGGTTTTTTCTTTGGCTATATAATCCCATAATCCGGTGGTCCCTTCGCTGGAAAAAAACAACAATGTTGATTGCATTTATATTAGTTGTTGCAAGCATTCCATTGGTAATGCGGTTAGGTTCTGAATTTATGCCACCACTGGATGAAGGTTCGTTGTTGTTTATGCCGGTAACGCTTCCCGATGTTTCCAATACCGAAATAAAACGTATTCTGCAGGTACAGGATAAATTAATTAAAACCGTGCCTGAAGTGGATAATGTATTGGGTAAAGCAGGTAGGGCAAATACGGCTACCGACAATTCTCCCATCAGCATGATTGAAACCATTGTTTTACTAAAACCACAATCCGAGTGGCGAAAGGGAATGACGAAAAATAAGATCATCGAAGAATTGAACAGTAAGTTGCAGATACCCGGGGTAATTAATGGATGGACGCAGCCGATCATAAACCGGATCAACATGCTCTCAACCGGCATCCGTACAGATGTAGGCGTAAAAATTTATGGTCAAAATCTTGATTCAATTAATGTGCTGGCACAACAGTTCAAAGTGGCATTAACAGGTGTGGACGGTGTTAAAGATCTATATGTAGAACCGATTGTTGGAGGTAAATATGTTGAAATAAAAATTAAACGGGAAGAAATTGGCCGTTATGGTTTAAATGTGGATGATATTAATATGGTAGTTGAATCTTCCATTGGCGGAATGAACATTACCACTACTATTGAAGGTCGTCAACGCTTTTCCGTGAATGCCCGTTTTGCACAGGATTTTCGCAACAATATAGAGCAGTTAAAGAATCTGCTGGTAACCAGCCCCACCGGACCTATTCCCCTATCCGCAGTAGCTGAAGTGTATATAGCCGAAGGCCCGCCTATGATCACTTCAGAAAATGCCATGCTGCGTGGCACATTATTATTTAATGTACGTGAAAGAGACTTGGGCGGCACTGTTAGTGATGCAAAAAAGAAACTCGAAAGCCTTGTACAAAAATTACCCAAAGGCTATTTTATAGAGTGGAGCGGACAATACGAAAACCAGGTACGTGCAGAGAAGCGGTTGAAGATCCTGATCCCGATCGTACTCCTCATTATCATGGTCATTCTATATTTCACTTTCCATACGTACCGGGAAGTATTGATTGTATTGTCCAGTATTCCTGTTGCACTGGTAGGTGGAGCATATTCTCTTTTCTTTTTTGATGTAAACTTTTCGGTTGCAGTGGCTGTGGGCTTTATTGCACTTTTTGGTATAGCAGTAGAAACGGGCGTTTTAATGTTAGTGTATTTAAATAACTCTCTGTACAACAAGGTTCGCAAAAAAAAGGAATCGGGCGAGCCTCTAAAAAACAGCGACATAGAAGAAGCAGTATATGAAGGTGCAGCGCTCAGGCTCAGGCCAAAATTAATGACCGTATTGGTAGACATTTTTGGTTTATTACCGTTGTTGCTGGCAACCGGTACAGGCAGCGATGTAATGAAGCCCATTGCTATTCCTTTTGTATTTGGGTTGGTTACCTCTACATTTTTTGTATTGATTGTTTTACCAGCTATGTATGCATTGGTTCGGGAAAGAGAATTGAAGAAAAGAGGTAAAGTAGTAATTGAAGAATTAAATGATTAAAAAATGAAAACAAAAGAACACAATGCTGAATCAGAAATGGATATAACAATAAAATCAATAATTACCTGTCCGAAATGCGGATATCAGAAGGAGGAACTAATGCCGGTAGATGCATGCCA
>JANORJ010000037.1:0-1769 GCA_031415255.1 Chitinophagaceae bacterium
GTTTTGTAAACCAGAACTTATTTTGAACTAACAGGTTGGAAGGAGTGATGCGGTAATCAGAACGACCTACTTTTTTATTATAGAGATTGATACAACCTATATCTGCTTTGTACTTTTCGTTGTCTACACTGTTTTGTTCAAGTGTAGCAGTATTGTCAGGTAAAGGATATTTGGCTACAGAAAATTTATCTACGATTCCCTGAATATACGAAGCTGTATCTTTTTTAATTACAGTAAATGGTTGAAATGCCATAGTGAAGAAAATACTGTTTACAATGGCTGTGGCAAGTAAGAGTTTTTTATTTTTTTTGATAAACAGAAACCGGTACAGAAGAAAAAGAAAAGGAAGCTGAATCAAGGTGTTGAGCAATACAATGTCAGCAAAACTAATATTGCCCAATTGTGTTTTAAGGTGATTGACAAATGATACACCCTGTTGTGGTTGAAAAATAGTGGCAATAGAGTCTGGTCGGAAAATGGAAAACGGGGTAAGGAGAGAAAAAAATAACACAACAAGCATAAGTATAACTACCATCCACCAGCCTCTTTTCAGCACTTTTACTGGTATTGTATCATTCATTATGTTATTAAATGTGAAACCAGCAAGCAGGCAGGAGAAAAATATAGTAAACATCTTTGCATTAGCCGGATGGCGAAAACTATTCATCAACGGTAAAATATAATAACTAATAATTCGCAGGCCACCCATTTCTCCAAAACTGAATATTAAAAAAATAAGTACAGCCCACCGGCTGAACCTGACTATTTTATCGGGTGATTTCAACAGGAAAGAAATTAGCAACAACATAAATCCTGCAATACCGAAATAAGAATTTCTTTCAAGGGGATCTGTGATGGATACTCCCGGCATTTTCCAAACCGCCAGTGGTGTAGTGTAAGCACTAAGTAAAGCCGGGTGTATTGGATTACTCATTGCATCCTTATACGCTGCACCTCCTCCTCTTTCTTGCAATGGAAGACCTTCAGTGTAGGAAAGTATGGCAGGTCCGGATAGTAGAAGAAAAATAATTAAAAGACAAGTATGGGTTATTATTAAATCCTTACTGATGAGGGGTTGTTTTTTTCTATAGTTTGATACAAGCCGGACAATGAGCATAGTAGACATCAGGTAGGCAGTTATAATAAAATCTGCGGGATATGCACAGGTAAATAAAAAGAAAAGCGCAACGCCAGAATAAATTCCCTGTTTAACAGATTTTTCTTCAAGACATCTATGATAAAAAAGAAAAACAAAAGGAAGAAAAGCTGTCCCGCCAATCCAATTAAGAAACTGGCAAGAATCGCTATTGAAACCACATAGCATATAAGCTATAGAGGCAAGCAGATTTGCATAGGGGTGTAAGCGGAAATGTCTTAGCAAATAAAACATACCAACTCCACCTATGTATATATATAGAATGGTTTCAAGCTGGAGTGTAAACAGTGTGTAGGAGCCAAAAAGGGAGAGTAGTTGTACAAATGGGTTCCACACACCCGATTGCATATCAGCATGAAGCGGATATCCCAGGTTGAGATAAGGTGTCCATAATGGAAGTGTATGATTGTTGTATGATTCACTTACAAGGTGACGAACTGGTAAAAAATAATTTAATGCATCATTCTTAAGACTGAAGATGTGAAAACTTATTGGCCAGTAAGCAAGGACTACTATCAGCAACAGGAAAAGTAAATAAAATGCAGGGTGTTTGTATTTGCCAGTTGTAGTATGTGTTAAGTTATTCGTCAACGGCTTAAGGTTTTGTATAACG
>JANORJ010000038.1:0-1786 GCA_031415255.1 Chitinophagaceae bacterium
TGCTTTTTCCGGGGAAGAAGCTCTTACCTACATGAATAATCATGAACAGGAAGCCGTCCTGATATTATCCGATATCAATATGCCCGGTATGAGTGGTCTCGAACTTCTGGGGCATATCAAACATAAATATCACAAACCACCCCCGGTGGTGATGATGATCACCGCTTATGGCGATGCAGAAAATTTTAACACTGCCAAAGAATTGGGTGCCGATGATTTTTTAACCAAGCCAGTTGATTTTACTGCCTTAAAAGAAAAACTTAAAACTATACACTGATGGCAAAAATTTTAGTGGCCGATGATGAGGCAGATTTGGAAATGCTCATCAAACAGAAATTTCGCCAGAAGATACGGGAACAACAATACGAATTCATTTTTGCCATAAATGGTAACGATGCATTGGATAAAATTCAGCAAAACCCAGATGTTGATATTGTATTGAGTGATATCAATATGCCGGAGATGGACGGACTGACATTACTTAGCCGCTTAGGCGAATCAAGTCCCCTGATAAAATCGGTTATCGTTTCTGCTTACGGCGACATGGACAATATTCGCACAGCAATGAACCGGGGAGCCTTCGATTTTATTACCAAACCCATCAATTTTGAAGACCTTTCTCTTACGATGGAAAAAACATTAAAACATGTTCTTCAAGTCAGGGAAACTATAAAGGCAATCAAGGAAAATAATATCCTGAAAATGTATGTGGATGAAACGGTACTGAACTTTATGGGTGGCCGTGAGTTTGAATCTTCGCTGATGGTGAATGAAGCAGTAGAAGCTACCGTAGCTTTTGTTGACATTTGCAGTTTTACTTCTATCAGCGAAAATGAATCGCCGGATATGGTAGTAAAGTTGCTGAATAATTATTTTGATGTAATCGTAAAAGAAATAATTGCACAGGGTGGATATATTGATAAATTTATCGGCGATGCTATCATGGCTGTCTTTCGTGGCGAGTATCATTTAGACAGAGCTATTGATGCCAGCCTGGCAGTAAGATCTAAAATTGATAGCCTGCCTGCCTTAAATGAGCATGTTTCGTTTACACCTAAAGTTTCTATTGGTATCAACAGCGGCGAAATGATTTCCGGTAATATCGGCTCCGCTAGTCTTCGCCGGTTAGATTATACAGTAATAGGTGATACCGTAAATGTGGCGCAACGATTACAAACTGCAGCAGGTCCGGGGCAAATTGTGATTAATGAAGTGTCGTATGAAAAAGTAAAAGAGTCATTCAACTGCCGCAAAGTTGGCGAAGTGAGTTTGAAGAACAAAGCGAACCCTATGACGATTTATGAAGTAATGGCTTGATAGTAAGAATGACTACCACATAGTACATAGAATACAATTGGAACGAATCATCCCGCCGTATTGCGGGATGAAGACTATGTTTCTATCTGTCGTAGCCTGCCCTGACAAAGGAAGGGTGGTTCAAATAAATAAGTGGATCCTTTAATAAATATCTAAAATAAAAAATATTTATTTTCCTCATGCAATACGAGCAAGCATATTCTTTTTTAATAGATAAGCTGGAGAAGGAATTGCCTTCTTGGCTTACCTATCATAATGCAGAGCATACCAAAAATGTTATTGCTGCTTCGGAACACATGGCAACGGCAGAAGGAATAAAAGGGGATGAATTACTGTTATTAAAAACGGCCGCCCTTTTTCATGATGCTGGTTTTTTAGAAAATCATAATAAGCATGAAGAAATTTCCTGCAAACTTTCCAAAAAATACCTGCCCGATTATGGCTACACTCCAGCACAGATTGATTTGAT
>JANORJ010000039.1:0-2465 GCA_031415255.1 Chitinophagaceae bacterium
CACTTTGTGGGGCATCTATATTTTTTGTTGGCAGAACGCTGCAATCAGAACTGGCACCCATGGAAGACCGCAGTCAGCTACGATTACAACTTACAGCACCCGAAGGCACTTCATTTGATGCCATGGATAAATATGTGGACAGGGTCACCAATTTTATGATGGACTCAGTGCCGGAAAAAGTTTTATTGCTCAGCTTCACTGCACCAGGTTTTGGCGGCTCTGGAAATGCCAATACAGGTTTTGTACGGGTAACTATGGTACCACCAAATGAAAGAAGCCGTTCGCAAAAAGAAATAGTGGCGATGGTGAATAAAAACATGTCAAAATTTAATGAAGGCCGTGCCAATGCTATAGAAGAACAAACTATTTCTGTGAACCGCCGTGGCGGGCAACCTGTAGCTTTTGTTATTCAGAATAATAATTTTGAAAAGCTTACTGCCATCATGCCGTCAATACTGGAAGAGGCTAAGCAGAGTAAAATATTATTAAACCCGGATGTAGATTTGAAATTTAACAAACCAGAACTACGGGTAGAAATTAATCGGTTGAAAGCAGCAGAATTGGGTGTAAGTGTAAATGATATTTCGCAAACTTTACAATTAGCGTACAGTAACCGTAGGCTTGGCTATTTTACAAAAGATGGAAAGCAATACCAGGTAATAGGACAAGTGGCAAGAAATGACAGGGATGATCCGAATGATTTAAAAATATTGTTTGTTCGTAATAATCGGAATGAATTGATAAGTCTTGATAACCTTGTTACCACCACTGAATCAAACACACCTCCTACTATCTACCATTTCAACCGGTATAAATCTTTTACCATTTCTGCCGGTGTGCAACCGGGCAAAACAATTGGCGACGGCATTATCGAGATGGAAAAAATTACAGAGAAATTGTTGGATGAAACTTTTACCACTTCCTTGAGTGGTTCATCAAGAGATTTTAAAGAGAGTAGCAGCAATACAGGATTTGCATTTATGTTAGCTCTTGGGTTAATATTCCTAATCCTGGCGGCACAGTTTGAAAGTTTTGTTGATCCACTAATTATTATGTTCACCGTGCCATTAGCAATTGCCGGTGCTGTGCTATCGTTATCGCTATTTGGACAAACACTAAACATCTTTTCACAAATTGGTATGATTATGCTGATTGGATTAGTGACGAAGAATGGAATCCTGATTGTGGAATTTGCCAATCAAAACCAGGAGAAGGGTATGAAAAAAACGGAGGCGGCTGTTTTCTCCGCTACGCAGCGACTAAGACCCATTTTAATGACAAGTCTTGCCATGTCGCTGGGTGCGTTGCCATTAGCATTATCATTGGGAGCATCTTCTACCAGCCGCATTCCATTAGGAATAGTTATAGTTGGTGGCATCATGTTCTCTTTAATATTAACCCTGTTTGTTATTCCGGCGATGTATTCTTTTCTTTCTACCAAAAAGAAGAAAAGTGAAATAGATAAATACATGCATGAAATGGTGGAGACCGAAGAACCAATAGCTGAACAAGCAAAACCTGAGACGAAATAATATGCGAAAAATATTCTTACCAGTCCCGATAGCTATCGGGATGTTGCTGATAACATTTTCTTCTTCTGCACAGCGGTTATTACCACTGGAAGAAGCGATAGCCACGGCGCTAAAAAATAATTATGCGATTCAGCTATCAAAAAACGATTCTGCAGTAGCTGCATTGGATTACTCGTATCGAAATGCTGCTTTTTTGCCAAGGGTTAATGGCAACTTGGGTACCGTTTTTAATAATAATAATCAAAAACAGAATTTTGCGGATGGCACTGAAAGAAAGCTTAATGACATTCGCTCCAATAATTACAATGCAGCTGTGCAACTAAACTGGGTAATTTTTGATGGTATGAAGATGTTTGCAACCAGAGACAAGGCACAGGAATTTGTTAAACTGGGAGAGTTGGGAATTAAAAATCAAATCGTAAATACGATTGCAGCTGTTATTACAAACTATTATGCCATAGTTCGGCAGAAGCAACAGCTAAAAGCTATTGAGGAACAAATATCACTTAGCAAGGAAAGAGTAAAGCTGGCGCAATATAAATTAGACATAGGTGTAGGTGCTAAACCAGATGTATTGCAAAGCAAGGTGGATTTAAATGCACAAAAATCAATACAACTAAATCTGGAAGCTCTTACTGCACAATTAAAAGAACAATTGAACCAGGTAATGAATGCAGCCGCAAACAGCAAGTATGAGGTAAGCGATACCATACCTATTAATATGGGAGTGGCACTGGCAGATATTCAAACTGATATTGAAAACAATAATCCGCTATTGCTTATCGCTGAAAAAAATATTGATATTGCAAAGTTTACGTTGAAAGAAAGAAAAGCAGAAAGGTTTCCCATTGTCTCCCTAAACTCCGCATATAATTACACCCGGAATAATAATAAAGCCACAGTTAATCCCTTCCAGCCATTGTATAGCAGAAA
>JANORJ010000040.1:0-4960 GCA_031415255.1 Chitinophagaceae bacterium
CTACTATCCGTTGCATACCATTGAACAATGTGCCCGAAGAAGGAAAGTGTATTTTAACCGGCAATATATCAACCCAACGGGTATTGTTTGCAAGAGCATATTAATAATAAGCATCAGGCCGCTTTACTATTAGAATTTGTATCCATTAAATTAGCGGCCAGATGCATAAACGACGTACATTTATAAAAACCAAAACATTTTTTTATGGAGCAAGATCAAAACACTTCGTTATTTGATGTAAAAGTATCAGCCGAATCAAGATCACATTTAAGCGAAACAGCTAAGTGGGCAAAATTTTTAGCTATCTGTGGTATGATATCAATTGTGCTGCTGGTCATATTCGGAATTGTTATTTCTCTTACCATCTCCAATTCAGCCAGTACATATGACGATTTTTACAAGAAGGAGGGAGTTGATATTTCCTCAAAAGGGCTGTCAACTGCAATGATGTTAATGTATGTACTAATGGGTATATTATACTTTTTCCCTTGCCTGTTTACCCTGCAGTTTGCTAACAAAATGAAATCAGCACTAGCTACTAATGATGATTTGTTGCTTGGTGAGGCATTCAGAAGCCTGAAAAAAACATTTAGGTACTTAGGTATATTAACTATTATCGGATTAGCCTTTTTAGCATTAGGAATAATTTCAGGAGGGTTAACTGCTATGTCATCGTAAGTCCAAAAATCAGCTTCGGAATAAAATAGTAAAGGTTGCCAAACAATACTGGCAGCCTTTACTATTTAACTGATAAATAATTGTAGTCCTTCAGCAGCACATCTAAAAAATCAAACGGCTGCATGTTGGATTCAATCTTCAGGTGACTTTTTATTTTGTAACAGGCCGCTTCTGCCATATTGAAATCCCCTTTTTTGCGGGCAGTTTCTAAAATGCTTTTAATAGCATTAATGTCTTTATCACTCAGCTGCATTATTTGCGGAAAGGAAGGTATATAACTGTCTGCCACATTTATAAACACTGTGTCTTCAATATTACTTTTGGTATTGATGCGGATAAGGATTGTTTTTGCCAATATATCGCCGATGCGTTGCCCTTTTTTTGATGAAACAACAAGAACAATATCGGTAATGATAAAAGCCAGTGCTGCTAAAATGATAAAAGCAGTTTCTTTGTCTTTTTCAGCATACGGATTGGACAAAATCAGGAAAAGAACGATGGCAATCCACAGGTCTGAAACCCGCAGCAACCAACGAATAAGAAACTGGCTGATGCTGGGACGGCCACCAATTTCATTGACCACCCGGATGCCCATCACTTTTTTGCCAATGCTCTGGCCATTCATGGTTACTTCCAATAAAATATGATAGAGCAGTACAGGCAATAGCAATAGCAGGCCAAAAGCCTGGAGATCGTAAAGAGAATCAGTGTCACGGCCAGTGTTTGAAACAATACTCTGGTATATTTCCCCGGCTATTCGCAAATAGAAATATTCAATCACCACATCAATAAGAAGGGAAACCAATCGTCTGTAAAATTCCGGAATCTCAAATTCTACGTCAATATTAAAGTTGGTTGGTACTTTTATTACCGCCATTACCAGGTTCTTGTTTAAGGGTTCAAATTAATTGTTTTTTGGCTAATTAAATTTTGGGCTGCTGCTTTTAACTTTTATACCACTTCGCTTTTAATTCAGTACCGTTTAATTATTATTAAAATTTTAAAGATTATTATACAGCCCCGGCTCCATAGTACACCGTAAATGCAGTATTTTACAACCCAAAGAACCGAATTTGAGGGAAGCCCTGTTTATAAAAAAGAATAAAGACCGCTGGCTGAAGAATCAGCAGCAGCCTTCTGACGATCCTGATGAAATGGCGGCTGACTTTACCCAGTTAGTTGACGATCTGGCGTATGCCAAAACTTTTTATCCTTCGGGAAAAGTAACTGGTTTTATTAATTCGCAGGCTTCTAGAATTTATCTTGATATTTATAAAAACAGGAAAGAAGAATCGAACCGCCTGGTTACTTTCTGGAAATATGATTTACCGTTAACCATCCGTAAACATCACAAGGTTGTTTTATTTGCTTTTATATTCTTTCTTATCTTTTTTATTATTGGTTTTTTTACTTCTGCAAAAGATGAAGGCGTTGCCCGCAGTATTTTTGGCGATGGCTATGTTGACGATACTCAGGAAAATATTGCCAAAGGAAATCCATTTGGTGTGTACGAACATGGCAATGCATTTTTAAGTTGGATAAGCCTGATGATTCATAATATCCGAGTCTCCTTCCTCATGTTTGTATCAGGTATTTTTTGCGGCATACCTAGTTTATACCTGTCTGCACAAAATGCAGTGATGCTCGGCACTTTTGATCAGTTCTTTGCCGCCAGAGGTTTTGGACTTGATTTTTGGTTAGTTGTTTTTGTACATGGCACATTGGAGATAACAGCAATTATACTGGCAAGTGCTGCGGGTTTAGTACTTGGAAAAAGTTTTTTGTTTCCCGGCACCATCAAAAGAATTGATGCATTCAAACAAGGCGCTAAGGACGGAGTAAAAATAATGATTGGCTTATTGCCTGTGTTTGCATTAGCCGCTTTTTTTGAAGGATTTATTACCCGGCTTTATAATGATATATCTATTCTTACTACTATCATTTTTATTTTATCGGTATTATTTGTTGTCTGGTATTTTATTATTTATCCCATCAGGCTGGGCAAAAAATTATCCTTACAGCTAAACGAGGAGGAAGTATAAGTGCTGATAACAATCAAAAAAAATATCCCAGTAATCATTATCCGTAAAGCAATATTGGTGTTTGCTTTGTTCTTTTTTTCATTGCAGATGAAGGCGCAGGAAGAAGAGAAAATAGAAGTAATTGTTGCGGACACAACAGCACTAAAACCTCCGCCGCCAGAAGAAGAAACGGAAGCAGATGATAGTGGCGATGAAAAAAAATATTTCTTTAAAAGAGTAGATACTCTATCGGTACAGCAGCGAAATATCTCCAGTGATGCTGTAAAGAAAATGAAAGAGGATGATGATTTTTGGTATGCCAATGCTGATATAAAGAAAAAAAAATCGCAACAGCAGATTGAGTATGAAAGAGAACAAAAACAAAAAGGGAAAAAGGGGAAAAATGAACCTGCAATAAAGGAACATAAAGTAAAGGAGCAACAACAAACAGAAGCTTACGAACCAATTGGTCAGCGGTCGTGGTTTCAACTGTTTTTATGGATTGTTATTCTTGCCGTATTTGTTATTGGCCTTGCCTTCTATCTCCGTGGAAACAGTGTGGGTCTGTTCAGAAAGAAAAATATGAAGGTGGGCAATGCGGGTGAAGATGAAATTACGGAAGACATCTTCGCCATTAATTACCAAAAGGAAATTGATAAGGCAGCAGCACAGGGTAACTATCGCTTGGCTATCCGGCTGATGTTTTTGCGGCTGTTGAAAAATATGTCCGAGAAAAGTATTATCAACTATAAACAGGATAAAACCAATCTTGATTATTTACTGGAGCTGCATCCAACTAACTATTACAACAATTTTTTTCGCATTACCCGAAACTATGAGTACAGTTGGTACGGACAGTTTAATGTTAGCGAAGATGCGTATAAAACAATCCGTAGTGATTTTGATCAGTTTAATTCAACCTTGAAATAAGTATTGAAGAAGTACATACCATACATTCTTGCTTTATTACTAACTGTGGCTATTGTGGCACTGTTTGTAACGGGTAATAATAAAACGGAAAGGCAGCTTGACGAAAGGATAACACTCCGCAAGCAGGATAAAATTCCATATGGCACATATGTAGCTTACAAAGGGCTTGCACACCTTTTTCCGGATGCGGCCATTTATACTAACCGGTATGAGCCGGGCTATTGGGATTCTCTTTCTAATTATGAATCAGACCAGGCATTAATAATCATTGCTGGTAAGTTTAATGCAGATGAAGTAGAAATGAAAAAACTAATTTCCTTTGTTGAAAAGGGGAATGATGTTTTTGTAAGTGCTAGAACTATTTCTTATGATGCTGGGAACATGATGAATTGCAAGGCGAATACCTATGATATTCCCTCAAATGCAGAAGGCGATGTTAAGATAAAAGACAGTTTAAGTGTTTACTTGGATAACCCTCCTTTTGAAAAGCAAACTAATTATACATACCCGGGAAAAAAACTGGATGCTTCATTTTTTGAGATTGATGATAAAACAACTGAGGTGTTGGGCGAAGATGAAGCAGGTCGTCCAAATTTTATCCGGTTGCGGGCAGGGGAAGGTAATTTTTATATTCACCTGGCACCGTTAGCTTTTACTAATTATTTTTTGCTGCACAAACAGAATATCGGTTATTATGAAAAGGCATTGTCTGTTATCAATCCAGCGGCAAAGAAAGTAGTATGGGATGAATATTATCTCAATAAAAAATCGGGCAATGATAATGATGAAAATAAAAAAGGATGGTTTAGTGTACTGATGAATACCAAAAATGGTAACGGGAAAAAACCTTTCAGAGCTGCCTTTTGGCTGGCGATTTTCCTGCTACTTTTATATGTGCTATTGGAGATGAGACGAAAGCAACGGTACATACCGGTGGTAAAGAAACCAAGAAATGATTCGATGGATTTTGTAAAAACGATTGGCCGTTTATATTTTGACAAAGGAGATCATAAGAATCTTTGTCATAAAATGTCGGCTTATTTTCTGGAGCATGTCCGTAATAAGTATAAATTACTAACAGGTTCATTGGATGAAGATTTTATAAAAAAATTACAACATAAATCAGGTGCAGAAGAATTCGAAATCCGTGAGATTGTTTCTTTTATTAAATATGCAGAAGATGCGCCGGCAATTAGCCATAAACAATTAAACGATTTTCATACACAATTAGAATCATTTTATAAAAAAGCATAAACTAACTTCAGTTTCTTTCTAAAGGGAAGAAGGGATAATATTAATTTATTTAAATTATGGAAGAGCAAATTTTTCAG
>JANORJ010000041.1:0-1618 GCA_031415255.1 Chitinophagaceae bacterium
ACCAAAATAATGACCGAGATAGATGTACTGGTATTTATATGGCTTAAAAGATACTTTGATTTCGTAACTGGTTTGTGCAAAAGTAGTAACCGTAAGTAAAAGGCTGAAAATTGTAATTAATCTTTTCATAGTCAGAATAAAATCGGGTAAAGGTATAAAAACCAGTGATAAAAGTTTACAATTAAAGCCTGACGGGAGGCTTGGGTGATGTATGGCAAAGCAAAGACATATTTAGCAGCTTTCTGGTTGCCTGTCAACTATCTTTTGACCTAAAACATCCCTAAATCCGGAACACTTAGCTTTGCGCCGTGAGAAAAAAAAATAAAATCATAGTAATGGAAAAGCTGCTGGTGGAAGACTATGCAGCGGAGGGCAAATCACTGGCAAAAGTGGATGGTAAAGTGATATTTATAGAAAGGGTGGTGCCGGGAGATGTAGTGGATGTAAGACTCCAGAAAAATAAAAAGGATTGGGCCGAAGGGATGCCCGTTCATTTTCATTCTTACTCAGTCGACCGGGTGGAGCCATTCTGCTCTCATTTTGGGGTTTGCGGGGGGTGCCAGTGGCAAATGCTGCCTTACGAAAAACAACTGGAATATAAACACCGGCAGGTAGAAGAAACATTGAAAAGGATTGGCAAAGTTGCGTTGCCCTCGTTTCAAACAATATTAGGTGCTGCTGAAACAAGATACTATCGCAATAAGATTGAATACACTTTTGGTAATAAGCGATACCTGTTGAAAGAAGAACTGGCAGATGAATCAATAAACGGTCAGCAAAATGTGGGCGGCTTTCACGCCAAAGGCTTTTTTGATAAAGTGGTAGATATAGAAACCTGTTACCTGCAAGCAGAACCTACCAACCAAATACGAATAGCAGTAAAAGAATTTGCCATAGCCAACAACTGGCCTTTTTATGACATCCGCAATCATGTTGGTTTTTTAAGAACGATGCAGATCCGCCTTTGTACTACCGGCGAGCTGATGGTAAATATTGTAGTGGGTGAAAACGATGAGCAAAAAATAAAATTGCTGATGGAATATGTGACGAAGCAATTTCCGGCCATCACCACTTTGCTTTATACGGTTAATCTAAAATGGAATGATAGCTTATACGATCTGGAACCAGTTGTCTGGCACGGAAAAGGCTATGCAATAGAACAATTAGAACATTTTAAATTTAAAATAGGACCGAAATCTTTTTTTCAAACCAACAGCCTGCAAGCAGAGCGGCTTTACCAGGTAACAAGAGAATTTGCAGATCTTACCGGTAATGAAGTAGTGTATGATTTGTATTGCGGCACCGGCAGCATTGGCATATTTGTGAGTGAGAAAGCAAAAAAAATAATTGGGGTGGAAGTGATAGCGGCAGCCATTGATGATGCAAAAGAAAATGCGGAGCTGAATAATTTATCAACGGCGGAGTTTTTTGCAGGCGATGTAATTGATATTTGCAACGACGATTTTTTTGCAGCACACGGCAAGCCGGATGTTATCATCACCGATCCGCCACGGGCAGGTATGCATGAAAAGCTGGTGCGAAAAATTTTGGAGATAGCGGCACCAACAGTGGTGTATGTAAGCTGCAACCCGGCCACACAAGCCAGGGACTTACTGCT
>JANORJ010000042.1:0-1865 GCA_031415255.1 Chitinophagaceae bacterium
CCATAGCTGTTAAACAATTGAAATTCTTCCCTTATCATATTTGCCTGAAAGAGAACGGTCGCAACCTTCACAACAGGGTTAGGAAAAATAATTACTCCTGACCTATTATTTTTATTGGTTAATACAATAACGTTACTAAAAGTAAATCGTTCATCAACATCAATTTGTTTTAACCGGTAATAATATTGTTGCTGTACCAACCTGTCATCAATAAACTGATACTGCCTCACTACGTTACTGTTTCCTGCACCATTCACTTCGCCAATTTTTTCAAATCGAATTCCGTCAGTGCTTCTTTGTATTTCAAATAACCAGCTGTTGTTCTCTGAAGCTGTACCCCAAAAAAGAATATTAGTTTTTTCATTTGCCCTGCCATAAAAACTAACTAAACTTACTGGCAATACAGTTGAGTTAAATTCATAAGCCCCCATATCAACAGTTGTATTCGCAATCCTGTTATGGTTGCGGATATCAAATGCTAACACACCTGTATTATCACCAGCATCAATACCAACAGAGCCGCTTTGCAATTGCAAACCATCATCCATTATCAACCAGCAGTTATCTGCGCCATCTGCATCGGCTATATTTACAAAAGTTGGAGCTGTAAAAATATTTCCTGTTCCCGGTCCGGTAATGGTATGCGGCGGGTTTTGATTGGAAATATCGAAAACAGAATAAGTAACAGTAAATGATGCACCACCCAAAATATAAAACTGTGGCCCGGTGCCACTGGCCGTATTGCCCCAAAAAATACTGTTGCGAATGGTTGGGTTAGCCGTACCGGAATTTCCTGAAACAAAATTTGTTCTGTCGGAAACAATGCCTCCGCCATCCACCGATGAATTATTTGCAAAAACTGAATTTAATACTACAGGACTGGCATTACCGTTTCCACCACCCCAACAGTACATTGCCCCAGCTCTTAATAATGCGATATTGGTGTAAAAAATTGAGTTAGTAATAACAGGGCTTGCATTGCCATTGTATCCAAAATTATCAATAGCGCCGCCGCCGCTTGTTGCTGTGTTAAATGCAAATATGCAATTAGTAATTACAGGGTTTGCATTGCCGCTGTTTTGTCCATGATTAAAAATACCCCCGCCAAATAATGCCGTGTTATTAGTAAACAAACAATTTCTTATAATAGGGCTACATGTACCGCCGCCTGCTGCATTGTTTAGCATACCGCCGCCAAGACTGCGGTTATCGTTACCCAGCAAATCAAAATTGGCATTAGCATCTCTTATGGTAAAGCCATCCAAAATAGCCGTGCTATTTAAGCTGCTGTTATTTATTACATGATAACTATTATCAGTATTTCCCGGTAAACCAATCTCTGCACTTAGTATAGAGGTGTAGCCACAGGAAAAAATCCGTTGAGACAAGAGTGTTTCTGTGCCGTTGAAACTACCATACACTGCCACACCATTCACCATACTGAAATAAACATTTCTGTTGGCCCCATTTGTAGTAAAATAAGTCCCTGTTGCCACCCATACCTCATCACCGGGTGCCGATGCATTGATAGCGGTTTGTAAAGAGGTACCAGGAAAAGCAGTTGCCCAACTGGTACCATCTGCAACCACTAACCCACCTGCTGGTGTTACAAATCTTATAGCTGCATTTGATACTGTAAAAAGGAAAAGCAAAATAATAGTGCAAAGTATTTTCATAGGATATTTTTATATTAATCTATTGCGGGAAACCTCGCTACAAAACAATTAGCAAGACACCATACTCCAAGTATTCCATGATTAATACAATCCATACAGCAAATATTACCGCTCTGCGACTGACATTCAATGTAGAAGGTATTAACTGTTGCCGCTATTAGGTCATAGTATCTTTTAGCTTCTGCCGAT
>JANORJ010000043.1:0-5359 GCA_031415255.1 Chitinophagaceae bacterium
AAGTTCTTAAAATAACAAGACACATACACTGTGGGGTGATGAAATTGCGAAAGCATGGCAGACATGCCCTCTTGTCTCGGGGGTGGGGATTACAGGATAAACGTAGCATAGAGCCGTTTCGGTAGCAATACTGGAACGACCGGGGTCGACCACCGAACTTTGTACTACAGCTAACTGCCCCGTGGAGGTTCGATCCCTCCCCCTACAGCTTTTATAAAAGCCTTTCTGATTTTTCAGAGAGGCTTTTTTGTTTCGGAAAACTCCGAAATTTGCTTCATGAAAAAAATCCCAATACTCCTTGCATCAATTTTTTCCGTTCTTATAAGTGATGCGCAAAAAGACAAAGTTTATTCTTCCCTTGATGAGGCACTAAAAAATCCAGCTGAAGTTTTTATCCTGTCACTGAATAATAAAAAACTGACAGAGGTGCCCGAAAACATTTCGCTTTTTACAAATCTTACTTCACTTGACCTAGCGGGAAACAGGCTTACCTCCGTACCAGAAAGTATTGCCGGTTTAGTACATCTTACTGAATTGAACCTTAGCAATAATAAATTCAATAGCATACCGGAAACCGTTACTAATCTTGTTACACTGACCGAACTGGATTTCAGCAGCAATAATTTATCTTTTCTTTCCGGAACAATTACAAAGCTGATCAACCTTAAACAGCTTTATCTAAATAATAATAAGATTGCTTCCTTTCCTGACTATATGGCCAAAATGGTTACCCTTACAGAAATCTATTTATATGGAAACCTGCTGCCATCAATTCCTGAAAGCATAGCTAAACTTACCAATCTTACTGAGATAGGGCTGGGCGGAAACCTCCTGACCTCTCTGCCCGAAAGTATGAGCAGCCTTTCTAATCTTAAATATCTTGCTTTGTCGTATAACCAATTTAGCGACATACCAGGATGTATTTCCAAACTTACCCGTCTTATTGTGCTTGATTTAAATGGCAATAAATTTTCTTTGCTTCCTGAAAGTATTGGCAATCTTACCAAATTGGAAGAACTGTACCTTGAATCAAATAAACTTACTGCATTACCAGAGAGCATAACCCGTTTAACAAATCTCACCAAAATAAATATTAAAGAAAACACTTCACTTAAACTATCACCTGCCGTTAAAGAGTTTATCAGGGATAAAAAATTATAATCAGCAGGTAGTTAACACCGCAACCAAATCGATAATTATAAACTACCCGTTATAAAAAAACCCGTACTACTAATACTAGTATCTACCCCTTTACTATTATCCGCTCAGGATCCATCCTAACAATGTAAAAACATATTCCTCCATCTTTATGGCACCGGGTTATTTACTACTCAGTCCGGGTTTGGATTATAAGCTTTTCCCGCCCTTCAATTAAAATCAGTGTTTGGTGTTGGCCTGCAGGTAAAGATTTAATTTACCTTTGCCCGTTATGGGACAAAAAAAGCTGATACGATTTGCCGAACTGAAAACATTTCCCAATGTGTTGCAGTTTCCAAAAGAGGTGGCGGGCAAATGGAATATATTTTTCAACAATGAAAATCCAATAACATTAGAACTGGCCTGCGGCAAAGGTGAGTATGCACTTGGACTAGGGCAATTATACCCGCAACGAAATTTTATCGGTATTGACCTCAAGGGAAACCGCATTTGGGTGGGTGCAAAAAAAGCATTGCAAACCGGCTTAACAAATGTTGCTTTCATTCGTACACAAATAGACCCGGTGGCAGAATACTTTGCCCCAAATGAAGTAGCAGAAATCTGGATTACTTTTCCTGACCCGCAACTACGGATGTCGAAAGCAAAAAAAAGATTGACACATCCAAAATTTTTGCGGTTGTATCAACAATTTCTTGCTCCCGGTGGTTTAATACATTTAAAGACCGACAGTCCGGATTTATACCGGTTTACCAAAACAGTAATTGAAATGTATGGGTGTATTGTGCACACAGATTCTGATGATGTGTTTAAACAAGAGTTGGTGAGTGATGAATTGAAAATAAAAACCCATTACGAATCATTGGACATAGCGGGCAGCAACCGTATTCATTACTGTTGTTTTTCCCTACCAGTGGATTTGGGAAACACCGAAAAAGATTTGAAGCTGAAAGAAAAACTAATGGAGTATGAAGGAGCTGATTGAAGGAATTGATTATTATATTAATGAGGAGGGTTATGTGGTACTTACCCAAAAATATCATTTAGATAAAGGTTATTGCTGTGGCAATGGTTGCAAGCATTGTCCGTTTGAATATGAAAATGTGCCGGAACCCCGACGAAGCGAATTGAAATCGTTGGGAGAAAAGAATGTATAACCGCTGAGGCGCAGAGACGCTTAGGAATTTTCTCTTGACTAAAGTATCTCTCTGTATCTCCCCGCCTCTGCGGTTATTATTATCTTTGCCATATGGCTACCAGGAAAAAAACATCTGAAAAATTAAAAACCATAAAGCCTTCCGGCAAAAGGGAAGAGAATTTTTTTGAACTGGTATTTGAAGTAGCCCGGCAAATACCCAAAGGAAGAGTAACCTCTTATGGTGCTATTGCTGCCTGCCTCGGTACTAAATCTTCTGCCCGCATGGTAGGCTGGGCTATGAATGGTGCCCATAAGGTAAAACCAAAAATACCGGCACATCGGGTAGTTAATCGCAATGGTATGCTTACCGGAAAATTTCATTTTTCTCCGCCAGAACAGATGGAAAAATTATTGAAGAAAGAAGGTGTGAAAGTAAAAAACGATCAGGTGGTTGATTTTAAAAAAGTGTTTTGGGATCCGATGGAAGGAATGGAGTTCTAATTATAATACGGACTAATCATCCAATAGACCACCACCCCTGTTACCGCCACATAAAACCAAATAGGCCAAGTGATGCGAACTAATTTTTTGTGCTTATCAAATTCGCCTGTTAATGCACGATAAGCAGAGAAGAGAATGAAAGGAAGAATAATTCCCGCCAGTGGAATATGAGTGCCGAGAATAATGTAATAAATTATGCGGCTGTTGCCTACTGCTGCTTTCTCCAATTCTGTCACAATGCCATCGTGGTTCACATCGCCAAACCTTGTTTCTCCAGCAAACAAATGATGGCAGATATAACTTACTAAGAAAAGAACAGATAAGAACATGGCTGTCATCATCAGGTTCTTATGCAATTGGTAGTTTTTACTTTTTACAGCTATTAATGCAATTACTAATATCAGTGCCACACAAGAATTAATAATAGCATTTGCTTTAGCAAATAAATGCACATCAAATCCCAGATTTACATTCAGCTTTACACGGCTTAGCACTACTACAGCCGTAAACACAATAGCTGAGAATACAAAAATCAGCAACCTAGCTTTTTTATCATTTTTCGCTATCGCAGCCTGTAACATATTTTATTATTTTTTTCGGATAAAGAAAAGTAATAGCCCTGCTCCCATAATGGCTAGTAAGAAAACAACTGCCATCAGTTGCAGCTTACCATCAAAGAAACTTTTACTTCGGGGGTCTTTTTCCATGGTAAGCAGCACCAAGTCGTTAGAGAGTTTGGTAAGCGACACGGAATCCAATCCGCTGTAATATCCCCGCACATGAAGGTTGCTATCAATCAACACAAACCGGTCGCTATGTATAAAATTAGTATCAACACCCTTTCCATCTACCAGCCCCACTTTCATTTCTTCTATTACCATATCATAAATTACTTTCTTGTCGCCGGTAAGCAGCCACCATTGCTCAGGATTTATCTGGTATTTATCTGCCCAGTATTTTAACCGTTCTACTGAGTCCCTTTCAGGGTCAATACTAAAAGAAAGAAAATGTACTTGCTTGTTGGTTTTGTCTCCTACCCGTTGGCCGTTGTGAATAGACTCCACCATTCGCTTCATATTCTTAGTAAGGCTAGGGCAAATAGTAGGGCAATGTGTAAAGAAGAAATCGGCAATAATAATTTTTCCCCTCAGGCTATCCCATGTTACGGGTTTGCCCTCCTGATTTTTTAAAGCAAAGTTGGCAAGCCGGTGCCAGGCAGTATCTTCTGCTCTTTTTCCCTTCTTGGTTACCGTAACTACCGAATCTGGCAAATAATGCCGTGGCATGGTAACAGCCGTTTCACTTTTTCTTTTTACAAAAAAATAAGCGGTTAATGGCAGCAGCATTGCCAGCATCACTGCATATAGTGCTTTCTTGTTCACAATTTCAAATTTAAACTCTCCTATCAACCATTCAAACTTCACCCCGGTGGAAAGAGCCCGGGAGTAGCAGTCATTAAAAAACCATTAAACCGATTACCGGCTTAATGGTTTAGCTTTTATAAATAATATAGTTGATTATTCTTTCCCACTCTTTATTACCGGTTTCTCTTCGTGTTTCTCTGCTCCATGTTTTTTCGGCATTGTTGTTTCCTTAAAATACGGGTCATATTTATTACGAAGATTCTTATACGAATTGCCCTCATAAATAAATGCGATAATAAACCAGATAAACAACATCAACGGAACCACAATCGTCATTATCATATTCCTGATTTCATCACCCAAGTGCATGAATACAGAAACAATGTAGTAAGCCTTGGCTATAGTAAGAATACAAACAACTCCTTTGAAAGCTAATATCAGAAATTCCCTATTTGTATCGCTTTTATTCAGGCTGTTAATAGTTAAACCAATTGCCAGCTCTATAATTGTAATTACAGATAACAGGATGGTTGTCTTCTTCACTCTTCTCTTAAACTCTTCATCCGAATGATGATGTTCAAAAGATACTTCCGGCGAAACTGTTGATGTATGTTCCATAAAAACTAAATGACAAATTAAAAAATCAAAAACTCCTATCTTCTTTTGTGGAATTTTTCTCCTTTTATATTAGATAAAAACAAAGGAATACAAATACCCAAACTAAATCCACAAAGTGCCAGTACAAACCAGCCTTCTCAATCATCAGGTAATGTCCTTTATTTTGAAATACATTTTTCTGTGTCATTATCAGCATAATGATATTAATAACAACCCCCGAGAACACATGGAAACCGTGGAAACCGGTGATGCCAAAGAAATAGCCACCAAATGCCACCGGTCCTTTTTCTCTTACATGTGCATGAGCCACATCAATCATCCCGGCTAATTGTCCACCCGTCATTTTTTCCAATGCTTCCATTGATGCTGCAGCTCCTTCCTTCGGATAGGTATGCGCCATGTGAACTAATGTCTCATGTGAGGAATTAGTTAATGCTGCTGTAATAGCCGAAGAATTTTCTACCAGTTCACCCCAAGGATTCTCTCTCATGTTCTGGCCAATCAATTCCAATTTACCGTCTACCAGCACCGCATGTTCACCAGTAAGTAAGTGATGCCACTCCCATGCCTGGCAACCTAAGAA
>JANORJ010000044.1:0-4401 GCA_031415255.1 Chitinophagaceae bacterium
CCGTTCCAGCAAAGATGTATCAGCTTTTCTTTTTGCGAAAGCTGCTTATCGTTTTTATTGCTGTTCAATTCGCTCCAGTCTCTTTGAAAAAACCGGCTGTTGCTCATCAGTAATATTTCAATATTGGTAGATTTGTCTTTCATTTTATGAGCTTTAATTGCTGCTCAATACTTTGATGCGGTTTTGCTAAGAATGTAATAAAGTAACTCTGTAATTTCTTGTTAATAACGAAAAACAAGGGCGAATGGTTTTAAAAATATGTGAAGGGATGAATGGTTGGGTCTTTTTATGGTGTGGGTCCCGATGGCAATCGGGACGACACAATGATCTTCAGTCTCATCATTTCATGTATAAAACAAAAAAGACCCAAGTTGAGTTGAGTCTTTTTGTGGTGTGGGGCGGGATTGAACCGCCGACACAAGGATTTTCAGTCCTTTGCTCTACCAACTGAGCTACCGCACCATTCCCTTTCGGGGGGGCAAAAATAAGGGTATTCTGCCAAATATTAAATATTCAATCTAAAATATTCCCTTAGTTGCCGTATTCGCATAGAAATTTAATACGCATCAGTTTCAACTGCTCCCAGTTAAAATTACTATCGGCCAACTCTTCCTGGGCTACTTGTAAGGAAGAGGTTTCGCAGCTTTTAAAATAATCCATTATTTCATCCTGCTCATATTCATCCACCATTTCATCAATGGCATAATCCAGGTTTAGCTTGGTGCCGCTGGCAACAATGGTCTCCATTTCTTCTAACAATTCATCAATACGCAGGTCTCGGGTTTTGGCAACCGTTTCCAGCGGGATCTTTTTATCTATGTTCTGAATGATGAATATTTTATTGTTATTGCGGTTTACAACGCTTTTCATTACAAAATCATCGGGCCTTACCACATCGTTTTCTTCTACATATTTTATAATTACATCTAAAAAAGGTTTGCCATAGCGCATGGCTTTTCCTTTACTTACACCGCTTATTTTTTCCAGCTCGGCCATCGTTGTAGGAAACATGGTAGCCATATCTTCCAGGCTGTTTTCTAAAAAGATAACAAAGGGCGGCAGGTTTTTTTCTTTGGCTACTTTTTTACGCAGGTCTTTTAGCAGCAGCATTAATTTTTCATCTGCAGCAACAGCTTCTGCAGCAGCCTGCTCACTTTCTTCATCATCGGCATTGGCCTCTTCAAATAAATTGTTCAGCACAATTTTAAACGATGTTGGCTTCTTTAAAAAGGCAGTACCCGCTTTGGTAATTTTAAGTAAACCATATTCCACAATATCTTTTTCAATTAAACTGGCGAGTAGCATCTGGCGTATCAGGCTATTCCAAAAATGATTTTCTTTATCGTTACCACTTGCAAAAACATCCAGCTCTTCGTGGCGGTACATTTTTACCTGAGGAGTTGCTTTACCTGCAAGAATGAGTAAAGTATATTCAACCGGAAACTGTTCGCCCAATGCTTTAATGATCTTTAAAACAATTACTGCATCGTCTTTAGCTTCAATCTTTTCTTTGGGTTGTAAACAGTTGTCGCAATGCCCGCAGCTTTTTTTATCATCGTAATTTTCTCCAAAATAATGCAGCAGAATTTTACGCCTGCATATACTGCTTTCGGCATATGCAACCGTTTCATTTATTAACTGTGCACCCACTTCCCTTTCGCTAAGTGGTTTGTCCCGCATCAGGTGTTCTAGTTTGCTCACATCCTTATGAGAATAATACAGCAAACATTTTCCTTCCAGCCCGTCACGACCTGCACGGCCGGTTTCCTGATAATAATTTTCTATTGACTTGGGAATATTATAATGAATAACAAAGCGGATGTCTGGTTTATCAATCCCCATCCCAAAGGCAATGGTGGCACAGATTACCTGCATATCTTCTCCCAAAAACTGATCTTGTCTTTCAGAACGCAGCTTACTATCAAGCCCGGCATGATAAGCAACGGCTTTTATCCCGTTGGCATTTAAAATATCCGCCAGCTCTTCTGTAGTTTTTCTGTTAAGCGTATAAATAATGCCGCTTTTTTTCTTCATACTTTTTATGAATCGGACAATATGTTCATCGGTCTGTGCTTTTTTTATTTTAGGTAAAACTTCGTAATAAAGATTAGCTCTGTTAAATGAAGAGATAAAAATATTGGGCTTCCGCAAATCAAGATTCTTTACTATATCGCTTTGCACTTTTGGAGTAGCGGTTGCGGTTAAAGCAATTACTGGCGCATCCGGATTAATTTGTACCATCATTTCCCGAAGGCGACGATACTCCGGACGAAAATCATGTCCCCACTCAGAAATACAGTGTGCTTCATCCACAGCAAAAAAAGAAACTTTTAAATCGGCAAAGAATTCGATGTTATCCTGTTTAGTCATCGTTTCCGGAGCCACATAGAGCAATTTTGTTTTGCCAGACAACAAATCATCATGCACTTCTTTTATCTCTTTTTTATTTAATGTAGAATTGAGAAAGTGAGCTACTGCATCATTGCTGCTATAACCACGGACCAGATCCACCTGATTTTTCATTAATGCAATCAACGGAGAAACAATTAAGGCAACACCTTCGCTAACTAATGCCGGAAGCTGGTAACACAAACTTTTGCCACCACCAGTTGGCATAATAACAAATGTATCATGACCCGCCAGCAATGATTCAATTGCTTTTTCCTGTGTGCCTTTGAATTTATCGAACCCAAAATGCTCATGAAGAGCCTTGTGCAGGTCAAATCGTTGTTTGGCGGGCTTTACTTCTTTAACCTTTACTGTTTTGCCACCGACTGGCTGAACCTTTTTTGCTGCTGGTTTCTTAGCTGTTGATATTCCCATTACGCTTTATTTTTCTACCTGCCCAACGAGTCTTGCAGACCCATAGGCAGGTCGCACTTGCTACTAATGCAGATTAATTTAAGATACTCATTTTTGTCCGACCACAGCCGTGTTGTGCAACTATATTTTTTGCACAAGCTGAATAATCGTCGGATAAATAAGTGTTTATTCTGTCTAATCTTCGGGGTGTCAGTGGTTTGTTTTAAAAACCAGCAGGTCCAATAGACTCCTTCCGAGAATTCCAGACTCACAACATTCTTCCCAACTTATGAGGACAACGAATTTACGAATCTTTCATGACCAGTCCGAAGGCTGAAGCGTTAAAATTAAAGTACAGCGATTGCATAAGGGGACTTCATATCAAAACCTCTAAATTTGCGGCTCTTATCCGCCAAAGCATTGGAAAAGGCGGACATTTCAAACATGTCAACATCAATACAACAAGTTGCACTCAGAACCATTGAATTAGAAGCGCAGGCTATTTCAGGTCTTGCTTCTTATATTAATGATGATTTTGAAAAAGCTGTTACAGCTATTGCAGAAAGCAAAGGCCGTGTAGTTATAAGTGGTATTGGAAAAACTGCAGTAATTGCACAAAAAATTGTCGCCACGTTTAATTCTACCGGCACTCCTTCCATATTTATGCATGCAGCGGACGCCATTCATGGAGATCTGGGCATAGTGCAGCGGGATGATGTAGTAATAATTATCAGCAAAAGCGGTGAAAGCCCGGAAATAAAAGTGCTGGTACCGCTGATTAGAAATTTCGGTAATATTTTAATCGGGATGGTGGGTAGTATTGAATCGTATCTCGCAAAAAATGCAACTATCATTTTAAATACAACAGTAGAGCAAGAAGCCTGTCCTAACAATCTTGCTCCAACCACCAGCACCACGGCCCAATTAGTAATGGGCGATGCGTTAGCCGTTTGTTTAATGGAGTTGAAAGGATTTCAAAGTGACGACTTCGCTAAGTTTCATCCCGGTGGACTATTGGGTAAAAAGTTATACCTGAGGGTTTCTGATTTGTGTGCTAATAATGAAAAACCCAAAGTGTTGGCCAACCAATCATTAAAAGAAGTGATTGTAGAAATGACAGCCAAAAGATTGGGAATAACTGCTGTGGTAGATGGTGAAAACCGATTACTCGGTATTATTACCGATGGTGATCTGCGGCGAATGTTAGAAAAAACAATAGCGATAGATAGTGTAAAAGCTGGTGATATAATGACAGCGAATCCAAAAACAATTGGTCCAGAAGAGTTGGCCGTGGATGCTTTGGATTTACTTAGAAAAAAAGAAATATCGCAATTAGCAGTAATAGAGGGCGGAAAATATTCAGGTATTATACATTTGCATGATTTAATAAGAGAAGGATTAATTTAACTGGCGACGAAGAATGGATTTCCCATTCACTACTCACCATTTACTATTCACCATGAACAAACATCACTACGTAGCAATAATGGCGGGAGGAATCGGAAGCCGTTTCTGGCCAATGAGCCGCACCGATTTTCCAAAACAGTTTTTAGATATTCTGGGAACGGGTAAAACGCTGATACAGCAAACTTTTGACCG
>JANORJ010000045.1:0-4578 GCA_031415255.1 Chitinophagaceae bacterium
TTAAATACTTTATCCGAAAGAAAATGAAACGTTGACCTAAGTCTTCCGCCAGTCGGCGGAGACAGGGGCAATTAATACACCGTTTTTCTCTTCCCACTTTCAAAATCCTTAAATATAAAAGCCCCTAATTTATCCAGCGATGCAAAGAAAGCTTTTCCATTATTTGTCTCCGTAAACTCCTGTACAAAGTTTTGCAAATACGGGTCAGTGGCAAACATAAAAGTAGTAATTGGTATTTTCAATTACGTGCATTGTGCTGCCAAGTTGATGCAGCGGTTCACTACTTTTCTGTCGAGGCCAAAACTATTTTTATAATATCGCTTACCAATTTTCAAACAAGTTGGTTTGCCATCCGTAATCATAAATATTTGCTTGTTCGGATTTTTTCTTCTGCGCAAAATATCCATCGCCAGTTCTAAACCGGCAACTGTGTTGGTATGATAAGGCCCAACTTGTAAATAAGGCAAATCCTTTACTTCAATCGGCCATGCATCGTTACCAAAAACTACAATATCCAATGTGTCTTTCGGGTATCTTGTTTTTATTAATTCACTGAGTGCCATCGCCACTTTTTTGGCAGGAGTAATCCGGTCTTCTCCATACAGAATCATGGAGTGAGAAATATCTATCATCAGCACCGTAGATGTTTGTGCTTTGAAATCAGTTTCCCTGATGCTTAAATCATCTTCCTGCATCCGGAAGCTATCAATGCCATGATTGATTTGTGCATTGCGGATACTTTCGGTAAAATCAATCTGCTCTAGCATATCACCAAACTGGAACTGCCGGGTGTCGGGATTCAGTTCATCACCTTGCCCGGGTTTAAAGCTATGGTGGTCGCCTTGTTTTGTTTTCTTTAGCTTACCGAAAATTTCTTCCAGACTGCTTCTTCTAATGCCTTGTTCCGTTTTAGGAGTAATTTTTATTTCTCCTTGTTCATTGTTATCAGTCAGGTATCCTTTCTCTTTCAGTTCGTCAATAAAATCACCCATACCATATTCATCATCGGTGAGTTTGTACTGTTTATCCAGTTCATTCATCCATTGCATCGATTCAGAAACATCGCCACTGGTGTAGGTAAGTAGTTGCATGAAGAGGTCAAGCAATTGCTGAAACTTGCTTTTGCCTTCGCTGTCTGCATCAAATTTGGTGAAATGAAATCCTGTCATTGAATATACAATTTATACCAAATGTATTAATAGTCACTTGGAATTTTTCTGGTATAATGCCGATGATGCAGCCGTTCAGGCTCCCGATTGATATAGGGAGACTATTACATTTGCACAATCGGTATTACGACAAAAACCCTGCCGCTGGCTAATCTTGATAACAACATAGCATGAACTAAGTTCAAAATAAAAACCCTTTGCCGTGGCAAAGGGTTTAAAAGTTACATGTAAGAAAAATTACTTGTTACTATCTTTCTTTGCTCCTGAATCTTTATCAGCTTTATTAATAATCGCAGGATTATTTCCCTCCGTTGGTGTTTTTGTTTGCACCTGCGGAGCATATTTTTTCTCAATAGCATCCAGCACCTGCAGCATTATTTCATTTATCGGCGATTCGGATCTTTCAAATCCGCCGAAGAATTCTGGTTTGCTGTCACGGATATAAGCGTAATACTTTTGTTGCTGTTCCAAATCTTTGCGAATATCCTTTCTTACTTTTTCTGCCAGGTCTGCTTTGCCAGCTTTATAACAAGCTTCTAAGTAAAGAAGACCGGTCTGATTATGACTGTTGTAGCGGCTCACAAGTCCATACGGGATGTTAGCCGGGTCAATACCTTTTTCTACTTTGTCAATCAGTTTTTGCGCCTCTTCTTTTCTGCCGGCATCTGCCATATTACCTGCTGCTTCCGCATATAAAGCCCGGAGGCCGAGAATATGACGGCGGTTTTCTTCATCGAAATAAACGCCTTTCTTACCAGCTCCGCCAAATTCATATTTCGTCAACAGGTTATTGTACATCGAATCAGTATTGTTATCCCTGATTTGTGTGCCACCCATCCGCATTTGACGCAGTGCCTGATCTGTCACCCAATTAGCCTGAGGTTCTTTCAATAAAACTGGTACCAGTCTGTATGATAAACCATCTTTGCGCAAGAATTGTCCAAAACCCAACTCACCCATTGGTGAAGTGAAATAAATAGGACGCTTCCATCCGTTCGCAGCATTTGATGCAATGATATTTAAAATAATAAAATCACTACGCACAAGTCCCTCACTCAATTTCTTTTCAGGTATTTCAAATCGTAGCTCGGAGAGAGCACTGTCGGTTGCATTTACGGTACCATTCTTTTTTACCATATCTACATTTACCGGCACTTTAAATTTTGCTACCGGGAAACTTCCGAAACCAACATCTCTTTTTGTTTCTGGATCGAAATTTGGTTTGCCCAACACATTTTTCATTACATCATACAGATCGTAATATTCATTTGCATCACCCTGTAATTTATACCGGAGAAACTCTCTGTTATGTCCTTCTATTTGTTCCGGCGACCACAGTACGTCTAATGAGTCAGCATTGTTTACTTTGTAGCGAAGCTGATTGATATACCAGTCTATACCGAGCAGGCTGTTGTTAATAACACGGATGTCAGGACGAACACCTTCTACCTCCTGCGCATACCACAGTGGGTAAGTGTCGTTATCACCAAAAGTGAAGATGATGGCATTAGGCGCACAACTTTCTAAATAATCTTTTGCTGTATCTGGTGCTGTAGTCTTACGGCTACGGTCATGGTCATCCCATTCCTGTTGCGCCATTAATAATGGTACAGCCAAGCAAATAACCGTAGTAGCAAGATTTAATGTTCTTTCATTTTGTCCGCCTGATGAAATAGCTCTCACCAAAAAAGTAACACCTGCAGCAAAAGCTGCATAGAGTACTGTGGCAAAAATGCTTCCCATCATTCCTGCACCGCTCATTACAGTTATCAGAAAAGTAAGAATGCTTCCACCAATCATCATGTTCTGGAAAGTTAATTTATCAGCTTTTTCTTTAGCCATTTTTACAAAAGCAACTACTGCCAACCCAATCCAGATGGCAAAGGCAAAGAAGGAGCCTACAAATGCATAATCCCTTTCACGGGGTTGATTACCCGGCTGGTTCAGGTAGAGCACTACGGCAATACCTGTCATAAAGAACAGCAGGAAACTTACAATCCAATCATTCCGTTTTTTAAAGAATTGATAAATGCAACCAACAATACCTAACAGGAATGGAAGCATGAATAGTTTGTTGTGCGCCTTATTATTTTTTATACTGTCGGGTAATTCATTTTGATTACCCAATCGTTTATTGTCAATAAAGGAAAATCCTGTTATCCAGTTGCCATCTCGTTTATTACCCAATCCTTGTATGTCATTTTGTTTGCCAGAAAAATTCCACATAAAATACCGCCAGTACATGTGGCTAAGTTGGTATTCAAAAAACCATTGCATATTATCGCCATACGATGGTGCGGCATATTTTCCGGTTTGCGTATCTTGATCGAGGCCAAGCCATTCTGCATAAAAATCAGCATGAAACTGATCGTTACTCGAATCCCACACCCTTGGAAACCATTGAATGTCGCTGCTTTCATATTGCGGCTTCTTTTCACGGCCAATAGGAATGTATTTGTCCTTGCCTTTTACATATTTCATTTCACCATCTTTCAGTTCCACATATCCATCTGGGCCATATTTATAGCTGGCAGCAAAATGCGGGCCTTTTAATAATGGTGCTTCACCATATTGTTCACGGCTTAAATAATAAACAAGGCTGATAGGATTGTCAACATTGTTCATGTCAATAGCAGGGTTGGCATTCGAACGGATGAGGGCGGTGAAATACATAAAGTAGCCAATCATCATAAAAGCATAACACCACAAGGAGAGTTTTAAAATTTTTAATGCTGCTGGCTTTAAAAAATTACCTGCAACAAATGCTAAACCGCCAACCAACAAGAATTTTAAAACTTTCGCTCCACCAGAACCAAGACTTACAATAAATGGGAGCAGCGATAAAGAGAGAAATAATACAAAGAATGTAATGAGTTTAGCTTTTGAAATAGTTTTTTCATTGAACCGTAATGCCCAGGTAATAAGGGCTGCTATTGCAACGAAATATATAGCAAAACCAGAGAAGAAAGGCATACCCACCTTGTTTACAAAGAATATATCAAACAAGCCTGCACCTTTCATTGAATACTGAATAACGACAAGCTGCACTAATCCTGTGACTAAACAGCCAATCGAGAAAGCGAGGACAAAGCCAGTGAATTCGTTTTTATACTTTTTGAAATAATTGTATAAGAAGATGCCCGGAATAATTCCAGTAAAAGGCAAACTAATAATATAGGCGATAATAAAAGCTGTGTTTGAATATACAACGCCCTGGTAACGGCGGTAGTAATAAATCATTACAATGGCCGGAATGGTCAATATGTTTAATAAGTGAACACCAATTGACAAGCCCATCATAAAGAAAAGAAAAATAATCCACCGGTCACTTCTTGCACGGGCATGCAAATCATTTCCCGCATTTTCATCAGCATGTTCCCATTTCAGCATGGCCCAGAATACCAATGCT
>JANORJ010000046.1:0-1940 GCA_031415255.1 Chitinophagaceae bacterium
AACTCACTTCTTTCTGGCACCCTATGAAGACAATCAATATCAACGCCAGCCAATAGAAAACATGTTTTTTCATGTGTATATTTTTGTTTTAATTAGCCACCCCGTTTTCTGCGGGGCAAGCAATGGAATTCGCTGTAAATATTCATTACCGGTAGGATAGTTTTACTAATTGCTCATTTCATCTTGTTATTTTATCACCCATTTAAATAATTTCAGCTTCCCTTTAAACGGTGGATATTTTATGGACGGGTCAAACCAGGTAGGTGTTTTCATCACTGCTTTTTTATGGCTAAAAGTTTCAAAAGAGTATTTTCCGTGATAGCATCCTGTACCGCTGAATCCCCGCCCACCAAATGGCAGGTTATGATTTGTTAAATGCCAGCTTGAATTGTTGACACAACTGCCACCCGCAGGTACTGCATCCAGCCATTCTTTTTCTTTTTTACTGCTGGAGGTGTAGATGTAAAATGCCAGAGGGTTGGGGTGATTATCAATAATTGATTTCGCTTCTTCCATTGTAGTAAAAGAAATAACCGGAAGTATTGGTCCGAATATTTCATCCTTCATAATTGACCCGTTCATTGAAACATCTGTCAATATAGTTGGTTCAATAAATAATTTGTCTTTTTCCGTTCTTCCCCCGTAAGCTATTTTGCCTTGTGATAAATAACCAACAATACGGTTAAACTGTTTTTCATTAATTATTTTTCCATAGCTATAACTTTCTTCCGGCTTATCGCCAAAGAATTTTAAGGCTGCTTCTTTTAATGCCACCACCAGTTTGTCTTTCACTGATTCATGCACCAACAAATAATCCGGCGCCACACACATTTGTCCGGCATTGGAAAACTTCGTCATTGCTATGCGGCGTGCAGCCACATGAATGCTAGCATCGGCTTCCACTACGCAGGGACTTTTGCCACCCAGCTCCAGTGTAACCGGCACTAATCGTTCAGCAGCCATTTTATAAATGATTTTGCCGACAGCCGTACTGCCCGTATAAAATACATGGTCAAATGAAAAGTTGTTCATCATTTCTGGAATGACGGCTGCGCCATCACCCTGCACATATAAAACATATTCGCTGGAATAACTTTCTTCAACTATTTTTTTCATTACCGCATCCGTGGCGGGTGCAAATTCGCTTGGCTTTAGTACCACACAGTTTCCTGCAGCTATAGCACCTATCAATGGGTTTATCAGTAATTGAAAAGGATAATTCCAAGGGCCAATAATAAGTACAACGCCTAATGGCTCTTTTAATATTTTGCTGCTAGAGGGAAGATTGAGCAGATTTGTCGTTACACTTTCCGGTTCCATCCAGCCACGAAGATGCTTTATAGCCGCACTCAGTTCCGCTATCACCATTCCTGTTTCCGTAGCCCACACTTCTTCAGGGCTTTTTTTTAAATCAGCATATAAGGCTTCATATAAATCCTGTTCGTGGTTAAGGATGGAAGTTTTTAGTTTCTTTAATTGTTCTTTACGGAAAGTATAAGAACGGGTGGCCCCGCTGTTAAAATATTGCCGCATTTTTTCCAGGGTGGATATGTCTGCCATTAGTTCTAATTTTATACCAAGGTAGGTAAAACTCTATTCTCAATGACCGACGAATACTACATGATGCAGGCATTGAAGGAAGCAAAAAAAGCTTTTGAAGACGATGAGGTGCCCATCGGTGCAGTGGTGGTGGTGAATGAAAAAATAATTGCCCGGGGACACAACATGACGGAACGGCTAAACGACCCTACTGCTCATGCTGAAATGATTGCATTGACTTCTGCTTTTAATTTACTGGGCGCAAAATATATTCCTGAAGCTACTCTCTATGTAACGGTGGAACCTTGCTTTATGTGCGCCGGAGCCATTTATTGGAGCAAACTTGGAAAAATTGTTTATGGTGCAGACGATGAAAAGAATGGTTATAAAAAAACAGCTGG
>JANORJ010000047.1:0-4583 GCA_031415255.1 Chitinophagaceae bacterium
ACAGTACTTTCAGAAAAAAAATACTCTCCGGTCGTAAAAATATTGACATCTGTGCCAATTGCAGCGAAGGCACTAAAGTGTGGGAGAGATAATAAAAAGATTCGTTATGCAAATGCCTTCTTCTATTTCAACCAGATTACAGTACCAGCATAAATCCCTGATGGATATTATTGATGGTTTATCAGATGAACAAATACGGAGGCCGGTAATTGCAGGCAAGTGGTCTATTTTCGAACACATTGTTCATCTGCAAACTTACCAGCACACATTTGTTGACCGGGTAAAACAAATACTTGACAATAATAATCCCACTTTTCCCCGATACAGCGCAGAGGCAGATCCTTTATTTCTCGATAACTGTCACAAATCTACCAGAGAAGTGATGCATGATCTTATTAGTATCAGAAAAGAGATAGCAGCCGGTATGCTTTCTTTTGAGGCCGCTGATTTAGCAAAGACGGGAACCCATCCTGCTTTTGGACTAATGACAATGAAGCAATGGTTGAATTTTTTCTTACTACATGAAGCCCACCACTTTTTTACCATCTTTAAACTGACAGCGGAGTTGAAGAAGCTGTGAATGAGTTGTGAGTTAACTCACTAACGCTGAATTATCTAATCTTCATTAAGCATCTCAGGTTTGAGTCTCTTAACTCGAAACTCACAACCCTAAACTTGCTTACTACCACTTTTTCATTTCAGTAAAAATAGAAGTGTAGAAGGAGGTAAAGCCTTCAAAAAAATTACGGATGGATTCTGATAAAACTTTCATGGTTCGGTGGGTTTAAAGTTCGTACTGTAAAGCAACTCTATTTTCAAACACAAGACAATACCACAAAGAGGTAATTTTTTGCGCTATCGCTGCTCCACCAATGTTAACAAATGGCTAATCCATGTGTTTTTTGTTGATTTATTTGGCAATTCGATGTTGCAACATTAATTTTGTGCTTTCAATTTATTCTAACTATTAAAAATTAATATCATGGATTTAAGAACAAATGTTGACCAGTTGAACCAAATGATACTGGAAGGAAAAATTCTGGATGCCTTTGAAAAGTTTTATGCTGATGATGTAGTAATGCAGGACAACGATTACCCGGCCCGTGTGGGTAAAGACGTAAACCGCCAATTTGAAGAGGCATTTGTAAACGGCCTTACCGAATTTCGTGGAGCTAAAATTATAAGTTCTATCATTAGCGATGGATTAGCCGTTACAGAGTGGTGGATGGATTACACACACAAAGACTTTGGCACCCGCAACTACACCCAACTGGCAGTTCAACGTTGGAAAAACGGTAAAATAGTTGAAGAGAAATTTTATTATAATAATTAAGTAATTTTTCCCTTCTGGTAAAAAGTTTTGGGCGAAGTACGCAGCTTATCCCAAAACTTTTTACTTTTAACCATCAACCTTTCTAATAATGGGTATTGACCACGACATACAGCAAACAAAATTTCGCAATCCGCAACAGAAAGCTGCTATTAACCTTATCTATACTTTATCGTGGATGCGGGAAAAAACAAAGTGCATTTTTGAAGCAGAAGATATTACTTCACAACAATTTAATATACTTCGCATACTGAGAGGAAGTTTTCCGCAACCACTCTCCACTTTGCAAATAAGAGAAAGAATGCTGGAGAAAATGAGTGATACCAGCCGTATTGTCGACCGGCTTATTACAAAAGGATATGTAAAAAAATTGACCTGCAAAAATGACCGCCGCTTGGTGGATGTCATAATCAGTGATAAAGGAAAAAAATTATTAGAGCGGTTAGATACCCGGCAAGATGAGATAGATGGAGTACTAGGCAATCTTTCAGAAAAAGATGCTAATATTCTCAGCGATCTGCTGGATAAGATACGGGACGGAGTTGAATGATGTATTTTTACATGCTGAATTCATTGAACGCTGATTATTCACCAATCTTTAAGCATGAAGAGGTTTTCCATTTGGTTATTATTTGTATCCCTATTTACTTTTCACCCAATAGCTATCGGGTTTCTTTCTGCCCAGCCTAAGTATGAATTTCGTGGTGTGTGGATTGCAACTGTTAATAATATTGATTGGCCAGCCGGCGGTGTCATCGATCCCGCCAAACAAAAAGCTGATTTCATTAGAATACTGGATATGCACCAGAAAAATGGAATGAATGCCATGATTGTGCAGGTGCGTCCGGCAGCTGATGCTTTTTATCCATCACAACTTGAGCCGTGGAGCGAATGGCTGACCGGCACACAAGGCAAACCGCCTTCTCCGTATTATGATCCGATGCAGTTTATGATTGAAGAGACACATAAACGGGGAATGGAATTTCATGCCTGGTTAAATCCGTACAGGGCCGTTCACAATACCGCCAGTTCTTCTATTGCTGCCAACCATATTACCCGCCTTCACCCCGAATGGTTTTTAACCTATGGTGATAAAAAATATTTTGATCCAGGGAATAAAGAAGCACAAAAATTTGTCGTTAATATAGTCCGTGACATTGTAAAAAGATATAATGTAGATGCTATCCACATGGATGACTATTTTTATCCCTATCGTATTCCGGGAAAAGAATTTCCTGATGAAGCCTCCTACAGAAAATCCGGAAGCATCTTACGCAAAGATGATTGGCGCAGAAGTAATACCGACTCAATTATACAAGCTCTTAGTATCGTAATCAAACAGGAAAAAAAGCTTTGCCGTTTTGGTATTTCCCCTTTTAGTGTTTGGCGAAATAGTGATAAGGACTCTTTGAGAGGCAGTGATAGCCGTAGCGGTCAAACCAATTATGATGACTTGTATGCCGATATATTGTTGTGGTTGAAAAAAGGATGGATTGATTATGTGACACCACAATTATATTTTACCATTGGCCACCCAAAAGTTGATTATGCAAAAATGGTGGACTGGTGGAGCCGCAACAGTTTTGGCCGTCATGTGTACATCGGTCATGGCATTTATAAAGCAGAAACCACAGAAGCCGGTTGGAAGAATAAAGATGAGTTGCCCAACCAGATAAAATTATTACGGCTTTATCCCAACGTACAAGGCAGCATTTATTACAGCAGCCGGTTATTTGATAAAAACCCGAATGGGTGGAATGATAGTTTACAAAATAATTATTACAAATACCCCGCCTTGCTACCTCCGATGCGGTGGATAGATAATGAAAAGCCGTGGCCACCAATTGTAGAAAGGGAAATTGATGATGATTCAATTATACAATTAAAAGTAAAACCCGATCCAAGAAATAATGTACCTATAAAATATTATGTAGTGTATCAGTACGCTGCAGATTCGCATAGTGAAACATTTGGCAATGCGCCCAAATATATTTCTAAGATGATAACCACACCAGAAGGATTTAAATTGAAAGAGTCGCTTTCTTCTAAACATTTTTCTTACCGTTATGTGATTACCGCAGTTGGAAAAAATAATAATGAAAGTGACCTGAGTGAAATAGCCATACTGGTACAGCCGAGTGGTAAGTGGAAATTTTATACACCATAATTTGAAATTATTCTGCTGCGTCCTTTTTGTTTTTCAAATACCAAAAGAAAGAGAAACCTAAAACTATATTTTTTTCTTTCTCATCTCTTGCAATATTTAGCAGGCTTTTTGAAAAATCAAGCCGTATACCATAGCGGCTCTTTATCTCATATAATGATGAAAAATTAAAACCCATCTCTAACCTTTTATACTTATCGGTTTCTTTTTTATGCAGCTGGGTTGTTGGTAGTCTCGAGCTATTTCTTGTACTTATTTTACCATTAAACCCATAAGAAATATATGGTCCACCGGTTATTGATAGCCTGTTTTCATTTTCTTCAGAAAATTTATACCCAATGTTTATTGGTAATTCAATATAGTTTAAGTTAATAGTAACAGAGTCTATTTTATTTGTGGTGAAGCTTCTCGCATAAATTACTCCTTTTCCTGAATAGTATGGCCCGGTGTATAATGACCAATTTTCATCCAACAGAATTTCAATCATCGTTCCGATATTCATCTGTGTAAGAAGCTTTTTTTCGGGCTTAAAACTATTAAATTGAATAGATGCAAAATTGAGACCAGCCCGTACACCCAATTTGGTTTGTGACTTAGCAAAAAAAGGCATGCAAAGGATGAGACCAGCCAATATTTTTCTCATAAGACGGTTTGTCTTACAAATTACATCAAAGGTTTTGAAAAATTAGCTGCCTATTTCTTAAAAGGTTCTTAATCTTTCTTTTCGCTATCATGTTTTACCTTTGTGCAACTTGTGGGAATATCATAACCGCAGGCAATTATTAATTCTTAATTATTCATTTTTAATTATCCCAACATGCCCGGCTTTGAACTCTGGAGTGATAAAGAAAGAAAAGAAGTAACTGAAGTGCTGGAAACCGGCATTCTGATGCGGTACGGTTTTGATGGACCCAGAAAAGGTATTTGGAAAAGCAAAGAATTAGAAGCAGCCGTTTGCCAAACCTTTGGTAGTAAATATGCACAACTTACAAGTAGCGGCACAGCTGCATTAACAACTGCCATGAGTGCATTGGGCATTGGCTATGGTGATGAAGTGATAACTCCCTGTTTTACGTTTGTAGCAAGTTT
>JANORJ010000048.1:0-18101 GCA_031415255.1 Chitinophagaceae bacterium
AACAGAAAAAATAACGAATCATTAGCCATTTTACTAAGTGACATCAGTAATCAACTGCCCTTTAGATATGAAGAGTTGGGAGCCGAAAGTTACAATCCTGAAATAAATTCAAAAGGTCAGGAATATCCCCATAGAAAATTTGATATAACAGGTGGACAAATAAAAGATGCCTTAATAGGAATCGTTTCCAACCCCAGACCGTTTTTGGTAGATGCCTGTTACATTTATTTGTTTGGAATAGGAAGAAAAGCTTTTAAACAAAATCCAGTTGATGAAAATCTGCTGGAGATATCTGCCCAGGATAAAAAAGATGAAGGAGTACTTTATGAAAAGAAGAATTCAGAAATCAAAGAACAGCTCTCTCTTTTACAGCACCAAAACATTGCAAAGAAAAAGAGTATAAAAATAATTTCGGCAATTATGGTTGCTATATGCATAGCGTTAGTTGCCCTGTTTGTAACCTTTATGAATTCCAGGAAAGGTTGGCTATCTGTAAAAAAAGACATGAATATTCTTCCTTACCAACCGAGCCAACTGGAAATAGACAGTCTTGAAGGTGTTTGGCTATGTTATACAGGCTCTCCCCAAGCAAGAATTTCTGACCCATCGAGGTATCATAAAGTAGTATCAAATTTAATAGACATTAAATATAAAGATGGCTATTTCACTTATAATCGTTATGGTGCCAGTTTTAATCATATCGGTTATATGCAGTTTGAATCGCCGGGTATTGTATCGATATATTCCCGGATAAAAAACAATTCAAGCAACACTGAATCGCCCAGGCATTCCTTATTAAACTTAAATACAGGTAAAAAATATTTAGCCGCCATTTCTGCTTCCTGGAATTTTGATATTGGTGATAAAAATAAAATGATCGGCATACGGGAAATATATATAAAGTTGGGCAAAGGAGGATCTATTGAAGAAGTGATAAATGAAATTGAAAATGCCAGTTGTAAGTGTAAAGTAATTCGTTGGCATCAAGCAAATAATCAAGTAAAATCTTTTTATTTAAAAAACGAATTGCTGGACTCTTTAGATTTAATCGAAATAAAGCCACTTATTAACGAAAATAGTATTTTACTAGGCATCCCGCAGGACGGACTTGTTATATCTAAAGACAGTGCAAGATAGATTAGCTGGAACTTTACTCATCACTTCGGATTTCAACTAAATTACTATAAAAGGCCAACAGGCAACAGTTAGCTTTCTGCTATGCTGGCTAAAGAATATATTCTCATTTTTTCATCGCTATCAACTGCAGTTCTGGCTAACAGTTATAAAACTCAACACAAGAGAAATATGTAACGTTAATACCACCCCTTCCCTTCCGCTAAACTCTTTAAAAAATCCGCCGCTTCATTACTCATAACAGTGGGAGCCAGTTCATCTTTTACCGACATCATAAAATGATGACAGCCATCGCCAGAATAATTAAATGATACATCGCCAACAAGAATTCCTTTTTTATAAAACATCAAATTGCCATCATAACCGCATTTGTAGGCTTCGCCTGCTTTGCTATCCACATACTTACTAAGCTTCTTAATGGCTTTGTCTTCAGTGGTATTCATTGTCTTTGCAATCGTATTAGATTGCGGGGTGTTAAAATTTATCACCAGGCTATCACTACCCGAAAGTTGTTTACTGACAGCAGAACCCGAACCGGAACAAGAAGAAATAATAATTAACAACGAATAAAATAATAAATTTCTCATACCACGAAAGATAAATAATAAATTTAAGAAAATGTTATCGCTGCAGCAGTACCTTCTCTAGTGGTGATTGAATAATTACAGAAGTGAATTTTTTATATTGGGGTGCAGAAAGGCTTTTTGCAGCGATAGTGTCGCCGTAGTAAATATCATTTCCATTGTCGGTAAGCACCAGCAATTTGTTCAATGATAACCCGCCAGCTTCATTTATCGGCAACACACCTTCTGCATTCAAACCTGCAAGAGCAAACGAATTTATACTGACCGGCACATCCCTTGCATGACCTGTCCACGAATAAACAGCCGGCTTTATTTCAAAATCACTACTACCTGCAAGGATCACATAATTGCCATTGGGAAGTCGTATCATATCCCTGATTCCCCTGCCGCCTAAGTCAAGCTCAATGGGAGCAGCTATTGTGGGGGTATCTACCGGTGAACCATTGTTAAACCAATTTTCGAAATTCTGTATCGGGGCTATTACTGCCTTTGTCCGGTTGCCAATTGGCACCAAGGGAGCCCTGAAACCGATATACATAGTTTTGTTGTCTGGCGCAAACACCATCCCTTCAATATTAAAGCCGTCGATCAGTTTAGGATTTTTTCCGACAGCTGCACTTTTTGAAAAATCATATGCATGTGCATTTCCCCATGCTATCAATTTTTGCCGAAGACCATTATAATGACCTGCATTGGCAAAACTGTCAGCCACTCCTTTGCCAGAAATTGTGATGGCAAATAATCTATTACGGTTAGGCTTATCAAGAAAACTACTGTTGTTGCTCATAGAGCCAATCCAGTAAATCAAATTGGAATTATTGATACTTCTCACCCCTGCCTCCACATCCACTTCTTTCCATTTACGATTACTGCTATCCGTAAGTTCAAGAGCATTTCCCTGATTAAAGTCAAACAATTTTACCGGTTGGCCGGAATGATTTTTGTTATACAGGTATAAATAATTTGTTTCATCATTTGCTACAATCATATAATCATCACCAACACCAATAGCAGCAGAGGCATCAGAAATGTTCGTATGCCAACGTTTGCCCCCAACATCTGCCCCCCGTGATGCTGCATAATTTAAAACATAAGCGATGCTATCAATTCCATTGGTAACAGAAACCCTTATTGTAGAATAGCCAGCCGCAACTGCTTTAATCTTAAGATTACGTTTTGCGTCACTACCAGAAAGTATAAGATTAGCTTCGGGCACTACACTTGTGTTACTACTTGATGGCTTTATTATTAAATTTTGGGAAGAAAGAATGGTGTCAGGAATAATAAAATCAATACCCACTAAGCTGGCAGGATCATCCGGGTCGTTAATAACTCCGCTAATAGCATATGATGTATCCGGGCTTATTATTACACTCCGGTTTATGGATTCACCTGAGGCAGCCTTATTACCGCAATTATAAAAAGCCTGGACAGCAATGCCAGCTATTATTATTGATAGCAGTAATTTTTTTGCAATTAAATTGTCCATGTTTAATGGAAAATATTAATGGTCGTCCAAATTTTTAAATTACTATTCGGAAAAAGGGAGTTCCGCAGGGTTTCGCCAATGGTGGGATTAATTGTTTCTTTGACAAGTTTAATACTATTATTTCAGATTTTTCCCATTTTTCAACATACATAGCATAGCAATTATATATCCCACCATTGCTATGTCTGCCAATTATACAGTTCTAACAAACAGATTATAAGGATATTAATAAAAAAAAGCCCCGTTTGAAGTCGGAACGGTTATTTTAAGTTGAGATAATTTTTTCTTATGTATAATTAAAGAAATGAATATCCTCCGTTGCTGGTATTATCGCAAGGAGATGTCGGGGTCTATAACTGCCAAAATTTGAAGCTTTAAATAAAAACGAAAATGACTAATTATTCGATTCCATTCATTTGACAACCAGCTCTGCTTCTACCGGCATTTTATCCGGCAACAATTTGTTTAATGCTCTTTCTGCAACACCCACAAATGGCAGGATAAGGAGTACACCCATAAAATTAAAAAGCATATGAGCATTGGCCACCTGCTGTTGCAACTCCGCCTTGCCGGATATGCTGAGTATCAGTTTTATAAATAATGGGAAAAGCAGTAAGGCTAGTAAGATGGTGATAATATTAAAGAAAAGATGAAACAAGCCTGTCTTCAATGCCTGCCGGCTCGATCTAACGGTTGCCAATAATGTATCGGCGCAGGTACCTAGTTCAGCACCCAACATAACTGCTATGCCTGCCGATAAAGTAATCAGTCCTTTTTTCGCTAACGTAATAACCATTCCTACAGTAGCAGAAGATGATTGAATAATTAGAGTAACAAGGGCACCTGTTCCTGCCCCCGCATAAGGATTCTCCATCTGTAACATCCATTCCTCGAATCGGGGATTTTCACGAAATGGTTCAACGCCACGTTCCATCGTGTATAAACCGAAAAATAAAATGCCAAAATAAATAACTGCTCTGCCGGTGAGAGTAACCCATTTCTCTTTGGCAAAAAATACCAGCATCATTCCAATGAAAATTGGAATAGGAGAAAACTTGCCGATGTCTAGTGCAATAATTTGGCTGCTGAAGCTAGTGCCGATATTAGCACCCAATACAATGCCGATAGCTTGTCGGAAAGTTAGTGCCTTTGATTTTACCAAAACAATCGCCATGATGATAACAGCGGAGGAAGAATCAAGAATTAAGGTTATGATAATTCCGGTAAGAATAGCCGTGAACAAGTTACGGGTGCACCTGGAAAGAATTTTTTTTGCCTTGTCGCCCAGCAATTCCTTTAGCACATCTGACATGTGAGAAATAGCATAGAGAAAAAGGCTCAGGCCACCAAGTATGATTAGTAAGGTTTCCAATCTGATTGGAAGGTATTAAATGAATGTTAACTCAATATTATTTTTGGATAGAAATGATTTTCGCTGGGAAAATATCAGGCTTGAAAAATTAATGTCTCATGCAGGAATGTGTATGCTATCTTAAGGAGATAGCAGGGGCAATTTTTTCTACGGCAAACTCTTCGCCCAATAAACCGGCAATGGTTTGTGCTACCTGCTGCTGAAATAGTTGTTGCTTTTCTTTTACCTCTCCTATTAGTTGGATAGCGGGGCCTATAACTGCCAGCCATGTTTGTGAAGAACCATTAATAAACTCACCATGAGAAGTCCACTTCCCATTCTTTTTTCCCCGGCCATGGTCGGTGGTTATAATAAAAGTGGTATTGTCTTTGTAACCCTTCGTGGTTTGCACCCAATGCCAGAGACCGGCAATCATCTTATCAGTTTTATTGGCCTGTTCTAAATAAAGGTCATATCTTTTTTGATGAGCCAGTTCATCCGTTTCTCCTAGTCCCAAAAAAAGTACCCGTGGCTTATGTTGCCGGAGGTATTCTTTAGCTGTTAAAAAAGTAAGTTCATCATACCGGGTGGTTGCTTTTTCATGCACGGCTTCCTGCTGCACTTTATTTATCATTTGCTGCTGAATTGAAATGGCAGTATCCTTCATTATTGTGTAACCACTATTAATGACAAGACTATTTCTTTCTTCATTTAAAATGTACGGAAACACATCCCAAGAAGTGAATGCCGCCACCTTTCCCTTGAAAGCAGGTTTGCTATCTAAGTATTCGAGGATATTAATATTAGGATTTTCGATTTTACTGTTGGATGAAATGCCGGCATCAGTTGTGCCTGTCAATATTTCATTGTATCCGGGATATGAAATAGAATAAAGATTGGCTGTATTTACTTTGTTGTCAAAATTTCGGTTGCCATATAATTGACCCTTTGCAGCAAGAATGTTCCAGAAAAAAGGCATCAGCTTTTTTCTTCTTTCCTTCAAGTCATTATCCCAATACAACATTTTACTATACTCGGCATCCGGGGTAAACTGTTCGTCGGCCATAAGAGCAGAGTCGGCGCCATTGAATATTTCTTGCCAGCGAAAGCCATCTATGGTAATAATAAAAATGTTGCTGGCAACAGGAAGTGAGGAGGGATATTGTTGAGTATCCTTTTTTTTAATCGGAATAAAAGGGACAGATGACAGCAGGAAAAAACTAACTAAGATGTTTTTCATGTGTGACGGTTTTGCAAAGCAATAAAACAGATGTGACCATGTTGTTAAGAACAGATTACCGTTTTATTACTTCAACTTACCGTACTTGAAGAAATAAAAAAAGCCCCATCAGGAGCTTTTCTTCTTTACATTACTTTCATCTTCTCCTTTTTCTTTTTTGGTGTTGCCTTTACAACATCCTGTCCCAGTATTCTTGCTGTTTTACGGATACGGCTGTCGAATTTTTTTTCGCCAACTATACTTCTGTAATCAGCCAGGGAGAGTAATAATTTTTCCTGGATAGCTTTCCGAATATCTTTCTTAGATGTTTTTGAAGGAGATGGTACAACTGCAATTTCTGACATATGTTATTTTTAAGGTTTAAAATTGATTTACTTAAAAGTAACAAAAACTTAATACTGCCAATGTTAAGTTTTGTAAACTACTATTGTTCAGCAGTTTGTCTAATAATCAGCGGCCATAAGTTGTTCGCAGAGGCCAAAGGAGAGGGTCATTCCGGCACCACCAAGTCCGTTTATTATAGTAATACCCTCTTCAGGATACAATATCAACTCGGTATCACCATTAGTGAGCTTTGGGTAAATACCGTTCCATGTTTCAATAATAGTTGAGTCGCTAAAGTTTGCAAATTGTTTCAGGTAATCCAAGATCAGTTGATTGATAAATTCTTTATCAAACGGGTCATGCGTCAATCCATATTCATGTGAATCGCCAATGGTTAATTCACCAGTTTGATTCTGTGACACCATCACATGTATACCCCATTTTATATATTCCGGATAGAGTTCCTCATACCTGTTCTTTAACACTGCTAAAGAAGAAGCAGCTTTAAAACTATTGTAATGAATTAGTGAAAGGCCACCGCATAATGCTGGTCCGATTCTGAATGCATCAGCAGGTGCTATCATCCGCATCATTTGTAATTTGCATTTGGTAATTGGTTGCTCTGCAAAAAGAGAGGGATATAATGTTTCAAAATCAGCTCCACTGCAAACAACGATTTTATCCGCAGCCATCCTTTCTTCGGCAATGCAAATCTGCGGATAGTCAATACTTGTAACCGTTTTTGCCCAAATAAACTCCACGTTGTACTCTTCTTCCAGCCATGCGGGTATAACCTGTATGGCTATTCTTGGGTCAACAATCATTTCGTCAGGACTATATAAACTGCCGAGCAAACCTTTTTTTACTACCACACCGGATTTAATCATCGTTTCATCAGCAGATAATAGTTTATAATTTCTATGCTTGAAATTATCTGCCAAATCCTGTAATACCTCCCATTCATTATTATGATAAGCGGTGTGTAAGGAACCCACTTCATCATGCCAGATTTTTGCCTCAGTACACACCTGTTTCCAAATGCTGCGGGAGAGCATAGCTCTTTCATATAATTCTCCATCCGGCTGACCAATGGTCCATATCATTCCAAAATTTCTAATAGAAGCCCCAACAGCCCGTTGATTTCTTTCTATCACTTTTACTTTATAGCCACGAACTGCCAAGGCTCTTGCAGTGGCGAGGCCAACAATACCAGCTCCTATAACTATAGCACTTTTATGCATACTATTATTTTTAAGGAGTAAAACGAAAATAGTTTCGATATTTTTTTCTGAAATACAAGGCCGACAAGCCAACTAATACCAATCCAGCCGCAGATGCAATAAAAACCATTGCGATAAAAAAATTGGTCCATGAAATATCCAGGTGCATAAAATTTTTCATTAGTAATACCACATCGCTACCGAGATAACCAAATGAGTCCGCTACATAAATAATAAAGCCTGCATTACTTACATATTTAAAACTGGCTATCAGCCTATCGAACAACATACAGTTGAAAGGAACATAGCCCATATATAATCCCACACCTGTCAATGTCATCCACCAGAAAGGTGAAAGCTGCTCATTCAAATATAAAAAAGTGCAGCCAAGAGCTAACAGAAATCCGGTGATAATAACAAGGTGATTAATCAGGAGTGCATAAATATTATTTCGAACCAACATCAGCAAACTCATGAGCAATAAAACAATCAGCGATGCAGGTAATTCGCTTCTAGTAAATACTGACGCATCTTTACCATAACCCAACTCTTTCCAAATATCTGCTGCAAAATTGCTACGATAGTCTCTGATGATGGTAAGCAACACATAAGCGATAATGAGCATGACCAATCCCGGAAAAAAGGTTTTTATAAAATCTCGTCTTGCTTTTTTAGTCATCGGTTGCCGCCTGGTACGTAAGCTCATATCGGCCAAAGAAGGTTCAGGGGTTTTATCGAGTAGCCAAGTAAAGAATATTAAGGGCCCAAAGAAAACCAAACCTGTAATCCAAGGCATCCACCATTGATTTACATTCCATTCCATCATAACAAATTTGCCAACACTCTGCGTAAAGCCGGATGCAAAAATAAAACTAGTGGCCAACACAGCACCGAGCGATTCTGTTGTTTTTCTTCCTTCCAAATAACTAAACACTAAACCATAAATAACTCCCAATGGAATACCATTCAACAATAAAAAGATAATATTGTAAGGTGCTGGAGTAATAGCAAAAAATAATAAAGCAATCCAGGCAATTGTAATCAATTTGATAATTCCTGTTGCCCGTTTTTCGTTTTTCATTTCAGCAATAAAACGGATACCTGCAAACTTGCTGATAGTGTAACCCATAGTTTGTGCAATGACTAACCATATTTTATAATTAATGCCCCAAAATCTCAGGTTATCAAAACCAGCGGCAGTAAAAGGTTTGCGAAAAGCATACATACAGGTATAAACACAAAAAGCAGATAAAGCTGCCAATAAAGTTGTTCCCCATTTACGTTGCCTGTATGAAAAGTCGTAAGACAATTTATTGAAGTATAGCAGGCAGTTCAGAAAGATGGTGAATGATATGCGTAGGGTTTTTCTCCAGCAAATCTACTTCGGAACATACACCGGTTGTTACAGCAATCACATATTTACAACCTGCATTAATTCCTTCTTCTACATCAACAGTAGTGTCTCCTATTTTAGCCACTAGTTGTGGGTTATCAATACCATTTCTCTGCATCAGTTCTTTTATCATAAATGCATAGGGACGTCCCATCTCCACTTCATCGCTACCAATATAATCGTCTATTAGTCCTTTCTCCATCCATTGAAACCGGGATACAATTGATTCGGCTATGACATGGGAGAACCCGGTATTTAACACAATTCGTACACCCCTTTCTTTTAAGTAATGAAAAATATCTTCTGCACCTGTCATTGGTTTTACTGATGCGTATGAGTCATAAAAATCTAGCATCTCCCCTTAAAAGTCAGTGTGAATTTCTTCAATCAGATCTGCATCAAATTGAATGTTCATTTGCTCCAGCACCATTTGAATAGCTAATGGTTTATGATAGCCCATCAATGGATTTACTATTTCCTTTTCAATAGCAATACCATTAAGGTCAAATGCTTTTTGAAAAGCGGTAGCTACATTATTTTCATCCATTACGGTAGTGCCAGCCATGTCAAAGACTGCGAGTTGAATCTGCATAAATATGTTTTGCGAAAGATAGGCCGAAGAAGAAAGGAGTATGTTACCGTAAGATGAACAAACTTTTAATTTTGTCGCAACAAATGATAAAGAGCCATTTCTTTAAATTTATCTAGCTGTGGTAGTGGTTGATGCTGTCGTTTGGCTTTATCATCCCATTGCCGCAGTTTGATAAACAACAGATGAAGATGATCTTGTTCAAATAATTCAGCTTCTGTATTATTCATTACACCACCCTGTTTCTCTAATGTTATTTTACTGGCTCCTGAAAGTTTGTTATTATAATCGGGATATTTATAAGTAAGGTATCGTTTGGCCTGTACATGACTTTCCACCAAGCGAACAATTTTTCCTGAGAATCCTTTTTGGCGGAGATAGTTACCAGCCAGTATTTCATGGTCAACTACTCCATATCCATCCATTTGCCCAACGGTCATTATGTGTTCGCATAAATGACCAATGTCGTGAAAGAAAGCTGCCAGCACTACTTCATCATCGTGGCCTTCGGCTTGTGCCAACTGTGCAGCCTGGCACATATGTTCTAATTGAGATACTGGTTCTCCAATATAATCGTCTCCTCCATATTGCTCATACAAAGCAAAAATTTCGTCCACTATTTGTTTAGCTTTTTGCTGGTTCATTGCTTAGAAATTTACTGCGGCGGATAAAAAAATGCTTCGGCCAACTCCGTTGATGCCCGAGCCATGCATACGATAATCTTCATTAAAGATATTTTGTAAGCCGATGTTTAATTGCAGTTTGGATAATTTATATCCTGCATACATATTCATTATTTGCCAACCGGGAGTACCTCCTTTAGGAATACGGTTATCATCTTTATCTCCTTGTGCCAATCTATCTTGCTTAGAAGCAAGTAGTAACTCTGCCGAAGCAAAGAATTTTCGCTTACGATACGTACTTATAAGTCTCGCATTGAATGGTGGCACCCGGCGAAGTGGTTCCTTCTTTGTTATATTCTCTCCATGAGTGTAAGAAATTCCGCCGTAAATACTCAGGCTGCTAATTACCTGCCAGTTCAATTCTGCTTCTATCCCTTTTAATTTTGCTTTTTCACTATTCTCTTTTTGATACACCTGATAACCATTGATGATTTGTCCATCCACTTTTACTCTGGTAATAATATTTTGCAATTGCAGTTGGTATAAACTAATGCTTCCTTTTATTTTATTACTATTGAATTTATAACCAACCTCTGTGTGAGTTGATTTCTCTGGTTCTAAGTTATTGGTCGGTACTTCGTAACGAAAGTCAACAATACCGAGTGTGCCCATATCATCCACATTAGGAGCCCGGTAACCGCTGCTTACTGATGCATAAATAGAATGCTGCTGACCTAGTTGATATAACAATGCCACATTACCTACAAAGGCAGAAGGAGAAATTTTTACATCCCCCAATGTTGTATCAGCAATATTGATATTAAAAACATTGAACCGTCCGCCAACTTCTGCAATGAATTTATTGAAACTGAAATGCTGCAACGTGTAGATGGAGTAATTGCCATACTTTGAGTTATTCGGATATAAACCTCGAAGTTGTTTAGAGGTGTTTGGTGTTTGATTAATATCTTTCCTAACACTTTCTACTTTATCTGTATAAATTTCAACACCAGAATTTGCACTCCACCATTTATGAACCTCACTAACAATATCAACAGTAAATCCAAGTGTGTTGATTTTATCTTCTTCTTTTCGTAAAGTAGCACTTCCGTACTTGCGACTATTTCTTCCTTCTACACTTTGCTGCCACGATGCTGTTAATTCTATTTGCTTGAAAAACTGATTTGCAGATTCTCCTTTCAGCCTTGCATAGTTCAACATTCTTTTCTGCGGATCCATTTCATTGACAGCAAAATTTTCCAACACCACTTTATGATAAACCGGTACATGCTGCTGTTGCAATGATTGATGAGCCAGAATGAATTGCCATTTTTCATTGACTAAATATTTCGTCTTTAGATCTGCCGCCATTTCTTTATATCCTGATGGGGATTGTTTGCCAGTTGTATCTCCACCTATCAGGTCGCCAAAATTTCTGTACGTAACGCCAGCCTGTACGGCTACTTTCTTACTGCTGAATTGCAATTCACCTCTAGCTGTCTTTTCCATATCTCGGGACATATACTTGCCAAGTACTTTACCTGTCCAGTTTTTTTTCTCCAATGAGAAAGATGGTTCTTTTGTTAATACTTGTATCACTCCACCCAAAGCATCTGTTCCGTATTGCACAGAACCAGTTCCTTTGGCTACTTCTATTTTTTCGATTGAGTATGCATCAATCGTATTCAAATATTGATTGGGGCCATAGCGAAACGTAGAATTGTTCATTCTTATTCCATCTACTAATAACAATACCTGATTGCCGGTAAGCCCTCTTACAAAAGGTGAGCCGCCACCATGATTTGTTTTTTGTACAAATACGCCGTTTACCATCATCAATGCTTCCGGTGTGGTACGGGGATTAAATTCATCTAATTGTTGACGGTTAATTTTTTGTACACTGTAAGGCACTAATAATTGTTGTGATTCTTTTCGTTGTGCCGTAATAATAATTTCTTCTAGTGATTGTCCAATAGTATCTTTCTGCTCCTTGCCGTATTGCGCAGTAACAGAAATACAAATCATCAGCAATAAACTACAAACCACTAATCCTTTCATCAATTCTTCTTTTTAGTTTCTTTATCTATATCATCCTCCTCTTCTTTTGCAATCTTTACAAAAGCACTTCGTCTTGGTGCTGGCATTACACTATTTTCACCTTTTACTGCTTTCCATATCACTTCGCTAAAAACTAAATCAGGAATTAAGTCTTCTTTGCTAAAATCAAAAGTTTCACTCAGCTTGGCACTCGGTGTTTGCTTTACATTTTTATCGTTGAGATTTACATTCGATGCTACAGATTGAAAAGGAGTAAGATTGGCTGTGTTATTAAAACACCGCCACATAGGTTCTGCTGCTGCATCATACTGGCTCATAGGTGGCAGACCGAGAATTAATTCCATCGTTCGCAACATGGAAGAAGTAGAATACATCGTATGGTCTACAAAATTTCTTTTTACAAAACCACCAGCTACATATGCAGTACTGCGATGCGCATCCACATGGTCGGGGCCATTTTGTGCATCATCTTCAATAATAAAAATGGCCGTCTCTTTCCATATCGGGCTTTTAGATAAATATTCTACGAACAAACCACAAGCCCAATCATTATCGGCCACATGGGCAAAGGGAGTTGGCTTACCAATTCGTTGTCCTTCGGTGTGGTCATTGATAAATCGTAGTGAATTAAATCGCGGCACTGCATTTACCGCCAGTAGCGAATCAAATTCTCTCTTCCATTGGTAAAACCTTGTAGTGTCTCTTACACTTTCATCCCAACTGGTAAAGTAAGGGCAGAAATTATTTTCTAATACTTTAATATTTGCTTTATAATCATCTGCAAACTCACCATATGTTCTAAAACTTACTCCGGCTCTTTTACAATAATCCCAGATAAACCCTTTCTTAGGATTGGCAATTGCTCTTTTGCCCTCTGCATCATAATCGCCGCCACGGCCACCATAATCAGTAGGCCATGTTTTTTCTAAATAATCTGTTGCATTGGCAGATGTACTCCAATTGTGTCCGTCTGCACTAACTTCACCATCTACATAAAAATTATCAAGCAGTACAAATTCTTTTGCGAGTTTATGTTGATTGGGTGTAATTTTTTCGCCAAACAATACAAGGCTTGTGTCACCGTTTCCTTCTTTTACATCACCCAGCACCTGGTCATACGTTCTATTTTCTTTAATAATGTAGAATACATATTTTATTGGTGAAGCCTCTCCTACTTTCATAGGGATAGGATTACCAGTTTCTCCTTTTGCATTCAGTTCTCCCTCTTTGGTATAAGGTGTGTTGGCATACACTGTTTTTGAGTAAACAGCCAACTGTGCTTCTGTTGGTTCGTTGATGATGGACATTGTTCCCTTAAACAAACCACCGATGTATACTATTTTAATTTGTTGTTTTTTATAAACACCGTGCTGATAACTAACTTCCTGATCTTTCTTAGTCGGATCCGGGCCTTTTACATTAGGTAAAGAAGAATATCCTTTACCATTACTTACAAATATTTTCTTGCTAATCACTTTTACATTCGTTGGATACCACCCGGTGGGAATAAATCCTTTTGACTTACTAAATCCAGGTTTCGACATATCAAATACAGCCAAACAATTATTATCAGCATTAGCTACATACAAGTTTTTTTCATCAGTAGATAATGCCAGCCCGTTGCTGGAGGAACCTGCTGGTGAATCGGGATATAAAGCAGTATTGAGTACTTCCAATACTTTCCTTTGTTTTATATCAATTACCGAAACGCTATTGTCGTTGGCATTAGCAACAAAAAGTATTGTTCCTGCTTTGTTCATTAATAATTCATTGGGATTGTCGCCAACAGGGATTTCAGCACTAATGGTTTGCGAAGAAATATCAAACACCAAAACCTTATCACCACCCCAGAGGGAGATGAATAATTCTTTTTTATCCAGTGACAATAAACAAGCATACCCTTCTGCACCTAGAGCCAGTTGCTTTTCAATTTTTTTGGTAAGCAAATCAATTACATAGAACGAATTATTTTCCTTGGTAACTACATACATTTTATTGGTGGCATCATCTATTTCAATACCTGCTGGTGAAATTTTTTCTGGCCATTTTTTTCCCAAGCTGATGCTGTCTTTTAACTGTAGCTTTTTATTGATAATTAAATATTTTAAAATCCAGTTGTCATTACCGCCACTGGCATAAAGCACTTTGCCATCTGCACTGAATTTTAATCCGTACCAAGATTTGGGCACAATCACATTGTCCAATATTTTTTCCGTTACCGGATTAATAAGTTGAATGCTTTGGACACTTTGTCCGTTATTAGTAACCGCTATCAACCTGTTATTGGGTGAAACAGCAATATTTAGTGGTAAATCACCCAATGGTAACGAACGACCAGCTGGAGATAATGTCCAACCGTTTGGCAGCGTAACTGTTTGTTGTGCTTTTAGTTTAAAAGAGCAGCAACTTTCAGCAACTACCATTAAAATAAAAAATAACAACTTATTATTTCGCATAGTCTTTAATTTGATTTTGGTTTATAATGATCTGTCCGTTGTTCATTTTCATCATCCATCTTAGGGCCTTGCTCTATTTTTCTCCAATCAATATTTTTATTATACCGATTCATTGCTTTTTGCGGGTCAAATATTCTTTTATCCGGCATTACCAATGTGTAAGGTGTGTAATCAGGTTTGCTGGTAAAGAAATCGCTGAGCAGTGAAGCAGTAACATCATACTGATTCACATAATTAATATTGAGAATATTGTATATCACTTTTAGGATGGAGCCAAAGTTGGCATGGGTATGTGACACATAATTTCTTTTTACATAAGGACCAGCCATCATCAGTACACTGCGGTGGGCATCTATATGATCAACGCCACCCTGCGGATCATCTTCGGTAACAATGACCAGCATATTCTTCCAGTATTTGGTACGGGAAAGAAAATGTAAAATTCTTCCAACTGCCAGATCATTATCGGCCATGTAAGAATGTACATAAGGATAACCATCTTCAGGTCTTGCGCCAGCACCATGATCGTTTGGCACTTGCATGGCAATTAAGCGGGGCATTTCTTCTTTCCCATCAATCCATTTTTTGGTAAATTCTGTTTCAAACTGCTCCATCCGAAACTGATCAGGAATATTAGTATTGTAGCCTGCATAGTTGTGTGAAGTTTTGCTCCACAATGCCTTTTGCATCGGCACCATCACTGCATGTGCTGCACCGGTAAGTGTGTCATTCCATTCTTCTCGTACATGTGCTGTTTCATTGGCTTCGCCAAAATTGTAAAAGGAAACTTTGTTTCTTTCCAATGCTTCCCACAAACCGCCAATCTCAGCATAGTCTTCTGGATCCATACTACCAGTGCTACCAGGAAAACGACGACCGGGTGCTTTTGAAAATATTTTTGCTGTTTTATTTACACTGCTGTTTGTTTCCACCCATTCATTCGGTATCACTCCCACCATCCAATGATGGCCGTGAATGGAAGCATCACTATCGCAGTAAAAATTATCGCTGTAAGAAAACTCATTAGCAACTTTTGTATGATTGGGCATTACATCGGCATTCGCCACTTTCAAAGTGTCGCCTTTCCCATACACATTTACATTCACTCCATATCTTGCCAACGTCAAATCACCTTTGCCGGTTTTTAGTTGCCCCAGCACTTCATCATAGGTTCTGTTTTCTTTAGTTATATATACTACGTATTTAATGGGGCTTTGCCGAAGTTTTGGTAATGCAGGCAGTGGATGCCGCACATCATCATTTACACTCACTGCCTGCATAGTATTATTAATAGTCCTTCTGGTATAGACTGCCAGTTGTTTTGCATTTGGTAGTTGTATCTTTTGAAATGTAGCTAACTGAATGTCGCCAACATAAGTTCCCTGTTCTGGTTTTTTAAAATCCTTTCCTCCATTTGGGCCTGCACCCAAGCCACGGCAACTAATTACATACATTTCTTTTTCACCCTTACTCAGTTGCACTCTTGCGGGCCCCCAACCTGTCGGTATCAATCCTTTTGTCTGTTTTGTAGCAACATCAATTACAGCTACGGCGTTAAAACCAAGTAAAGCCACATACAATGTTTTCTCATCTTTACTCAGTGTGATGCCAAATGGTAATAAGCCTCTGTATTTATCAATACGTTTATCAACTTTAATAGAAATATGCGAAACTATTTTTCTGGTTCGATAATCAATTACTGAAATATTATCGTTGGTAGCATTTGTTACATACGCATATTTTTTTCCCACTGCAATTGAATTAGGACTGGCACCACCTACTACTTCTGCATCTTCAATCATTTGCCCTACCTGATGACCGGTTTTAAATTTATCAATCACTTTATTAGTAGCTAGATCAATGGTAAATACACTCATCGCTTCTGGTGATAAAGGGCTACCTACTCCCGGTATTTTTTTTCCTTCGATTACTGTTCCTTCTATGGATGCTTTTGTATTATCACCATAAGGATGCCAGTTAATCATCATCGAATTATAATTCATAGAGTCCATTCCTTCCACCAAAGGATAAGAATACATACCAACATTGGCAACAAAGGCTAATTTTTTATCATGGCTAACAGCAATTCCGAATGGTTGACGACCAACCTGAATGGAGGCGGTAATTTTTTTAGTGGCCAGATCAAGCCTTACCATTCTAAAATTACCACGGTCTAATATCAACAATTCATTCCTCTCTTCATTCAACAATAAATCTGAAGTAAAGCTGTCATCAAAATCTTCACCATTTATTTTTCCATTCAACGAAATAGAATCAAGCCGTTGTAAGGTTGAAATATCATAAATGATAACCGCCCCATTGTCACCACCACTTAGAAAAACAGTTTTTGAATCAGGTGAAAAGGCTACTCCGAGAAAAGAACCGTTTGATAAAGGCGAAACTATTTTGCCATCATAAGAAGGAACCCTGGTATGATTCATAGCTTGAATATCAATAATGCTGAATACCCCATTATGCAACGTCACCGCCTTGTTCCCATCCGGTGAAATAGCCATGCCAAATGGATCATGGGTGATGCGGATTGTTTGTCCGGCTGGAGTTACAAAACGGCCACTTGGTAAAATAGATATTCCTTTTTCGTTGATAACTGCATATTCGTTACCAGCCGGTACTGTCAGTATATTTATTTTTTTTGCTTGCGAAAAAGCAGAAAATGCAATAACAGTTGTCAAAATCAATAGTAAAATCCGAAGCTGAGATAATTGCATAAGGATACTTTTTATGACAGAAAGTTAAAGAAAAAAAAGGCGAAACTTAGACAAGCTTCGCCGAACTGCACATGATTGCTTACTATATACTTATTTACCTGTTAATTGTTAATCCAAATGTTTGCATTGATATTATCGTTACCACCAAATTGCACTTGTAATGAAGTGGCAAGATTGGCACCATTCGTTGTTCTTTCGGTACCCGGATACTGAAACCTTTTTGGTATCAGTCCGCTATTGCCTGTTCCCGACCCGCCTTTAGCAAAATCAGGAATACCGGTGCGTCGATAATTATAATAGGCTTCAAATCCAGAATTCTGGAAGAAGGCCAGGTACTTTTGTTTTATTATCTGCTCACGGCCAGTTGTGTTGTTCCCTGCATAAGCAATAGCAGGTTGAGCATAATAATCATTAAAAATAAAATTCACTTTGTAGTTAATATAATCGGCACTCTCCGATACTCTTCCTCCTGCTTTCAAATAATAAAAATCATTCAAGCCTTCTTTAATCCCATAAAAACCAATGGATGCCTGTATTCCTTTTTTATACCAATCTTCTGCATTACCAGTTATCCATCCCAGGTTGATAGCTTCTGCAATATTGAAACACATTTCTGGATAACCAACGATCATTGTATTCTCAGCGGTGTAAGTTCTGTAGTAACGATACCGGCCATAAAATGAGTATTGACCAGGTACAAATCCTGCTCCATTATCTGTACCTGCTTTGTTAGACATATCCGCCAAATCTTCAGCCGGGCTTGCACCAACAAAAGCTGCATGATCTGATGGAAGAATACCAGCTTTCAATTTTGAACCAGCTGGATCAGCTACAGCAAATACACGGGGATCTTTTAATGATGTTAACAGCCCGATATGCGTTGAAGACATATTATAACGGGTAGCATCAAA
>JANORJ010000049.1:0-6556 GCA_031415255.1 Chitinophagaceae bacterium
TGTTTTTCGGCCATAAGTTTTTTTACAGCTTTGTTTGAGCCTTTGATTTTAAAGAAGAGAATGAACTGGACAGAGTTACTATTAGGGTTAATTACATTGAGCGGTATCTATATTATTTTCCATTTCGATACACAATACAAAACGGGAATTATTGTAGGAATTATCTCCGCCATCTTAGCTTCTTTGTTTCCCATCTTCAACCGGGAGTTTTTGAAAAGAATAAATGTAGAAACTATGCTTACCTGGCAGCAAACAGGTGGGCTTTTAACTTTATCAATCTTACTCCCTTTTTATCTGCAAAAATTTCCCACAGAAAATTTTATTCCCAGCCTTGAAAACGTTGGGTGGTTGTTGATGCTGTCATGGCTTTGCTCTGTTGTTGCATTCCAGCTTTCAGCCAATGCACTAAAACGTTTATCGGCTTTCACGGTTAATCTTACCTATAATCTGGAGCCGGTGTATGGCATCATCCTCGCCTTTATGGTGTATAAAGAAAACCAGTTTCTAAGCAAATGGTTTTTTGTCGGGTTTGCTATTATCGCATTTGCATTAATCATTCATGTTATCTTGCTGGCAAAAGTGGAACGAAAACTTACTGAACATGCCCCCGACTGATTACCACCAAAAAATAATACAATACTATAAGGATACAGAGAATGCTTATAAAGATTCCTGGGACTTAAATAATAGTCTTGCTATTCATTACGGTTATTGGGATGAGAAAGTTAAATCATTTCCCCAGTCGTTATTACGGATGAATGAAGTGATGATGGAAGAAGCAGCCATAAAACAAACGGACAAAGTATTAGATGCCGGTTGCGGTGTAGGCGGCAGTAGTATTTTTATGGCAACTGCTTTGGGTTGCGAAGTCACTGGTATTACTTTAAGCGAACGACAAGTGGAACTGGCAACTAGTAATGCCAAACAAAAAGGAGTAGAGCAGTTGGTTAATTTTAAACCAATGAATTATTGCGCCACCGATTTTCCGGATGCAAGTTTTGATGTGGTGTGGGGCTGCGAAAGCATTTGCTATGCCGACAATAAAGAGCTGTTCATCAAAGAAGCATTTCGATTGCTGAAACCGGGAGGACGATTAGTGGTAGCTGATGGATTTGTGTCTTCATTTGAAAATAATGATAATCCCATTATCCGGCAATGGATAGATGGATGGCAAGTAAATTATTTAGAAACGCCAGAGCGGTTTCAATCTTTTATGCAGCAAGCAGGGTTTCAAAATACTAATTATCGTGATATTTCTAAGGAAGCTGCACATTCTTCCCGACGGTTGTATAAGTTTTATTTTCTCGCCAGTTTATATTTGGTTTGGAAGAAAATCAATTTCTCCAAACCGACTACAGAGATGCAGAAGAAGAATATCAAAGCCTGCAAATTTCAATACAAAGGGATGAAAAAAGGGCTATGGCAGTATGGCTTAATCACCGGTAAAAAGCCATAATATTTTTTTAATATTTCCCTTTATCTTTAGCAGATACAAACTAACTGCTATGAAGAGTATTTTTCTTTCCTTACTATTATTATTTTCAGTTTTATTTTCTTTTGCCCAAAAAAAACCACTCGACCATTCTGTTTATGATAGCTGGCAGCATATCGGCGAACGGATGATTAGTAATGATGGCAAATGGGTGGTTTATACCATTGACCCGCAGGAAGGAGATAACGAACTGGTGATACAAAGTTCTGATGCCAAATACAAAAAATCAGTGCCAAGAGGATACACTGCTGTTATTACAGAAGACAGCCGCTATGTGGTTTTTAAAATAAAGCCTTTTTATAAAGACACCAGAGAGGCAAAAATAAAAAAGAAGAAGGTGGACGACATGCCGAAAGACTCTATTGCCATCGTAGAATTAGGAAAAGAAGAAATCTGGAAAGCAGCAAAAGCTAAAACATATAAAACTCCACAGAAATCTTACGGTTGGATGGCATACCAGATAGAAAAGTCTGTTGAAGCTCCAGTAAAGCAATCCTTCGACAAGCTCAGGACTGTAGAATCAGGCGGCAATAAAAAAACAGCAGATAGCCTTAATCACATTATTGATTCGTTGGAAAATATTATCCAATCAATTCCGCAACGAAATAAAAGGACGAGAATAAATGATTCGGATGAAGCCATTGACCAAACAGATGCTGATGGTGATGAACCAGCCGGTGCTGCTACTGATGCCGGAAGCGATTTAGTGGTTCGCAAATTAGAAACAGGCGAAGAGAAAATTTTTACTAATGTATTGGAGTATTATTTTAGTAAAACAGGAGAAAAGCTGCTGATAGAGCAGGCTAAAAATCCAAAAGATTCATTGAGTAGGGCAATGGTGTTGCTTTATGATTTGAAACAAGCTAAGTCAACAGTATTAAATAAAGGGGGAAATGATTTCAAAAATTTTGCTCTGACAGATGATGGCTCTCAAATAGCTTATGTGGCCGAAAGGGATGCCCGCCCAAAAGAGTTGCAGAAATTTTATCGCCTCTGGTATTATAAGCAAGGTATGGATAGTGCTTTATTATTAGCAGATAAAGGTACTGTTGATATGAAATTGGGGATGACTATCAGCGAATATGGTACTCTCAGTTTTAGTAAAAATGGCAAACGATTATTTTTTGGTACAGCACCGATACAGCCACCAAAAGACACCTCACTGGTTGATTTTGAAAATGCAAAACTGGACATCTGGCATTATAATGATGATTACCTGCAAACAGTGCAGAATTTTCCGGCAAGATTAAGGACTGCACAGCAAGAAAATTTTTTGGCGGTGTATGATTTGGAAAAGAAAACTATAAAACAATTGGGCAGCAAAGAAATACCACAGGTACTGCCCACCAATGAAGGTGATGGCGACACATTCGTTGGCGTAACAGATTATGGAAAACGAATAGAAAGTCAGTGGGTAGGTGCTACTGTAAAAGATATCTATGCTATGGATGTGAATACAGGAGAAAAGCAATTAGTAAAAGAAAATTTGCTTGGGCAAGTGTATCCATCTTCAACGGGTAAATACATAATGTGGTACGACAGGAAAGCCAAACATTATTTTGCATGGGATGGAGTAACTTCAAAGAATTTAACTGAAAAAATAAAAGTTCCATTGTATGTTGAAGATTGGGATACACCAGCAGAACCCGGTAACTATGGTGTGATGAAGTGGCAGGAAAATGATGAAGCTGTTTTTATTTATGACCGATATGGAGTATGGAAAGTTGATGCAAAGTCAATTCAAAATCCAGTAAATATTTTTGGTAGCAGAGATAAAAAAGTACAATACCGGTATGTTCAAACAGATGCTGATGAACGAGTTATAAAAAGTGGTCAGCAATTAGTATTTCAAACTTTTAATGAATTAAATAAAAAAGCCGGTATATGGTGGGGTTTAAATAGCGGTGACAACTCCATTAGTAAACAGTTACTACCAATTCATTCTGATGATGCGTATAGCATAAGCCAGGTAATTAAATCAAAGAACGCAAATGCCTATGTTTTTGCAAAGGAATCATTCAAAGAATCTCCGGATTTATATTACTGGCATCAAACAGATGAAGGCCCTGACGGAAACAAACTCTCCTCCATCAATCCCCAACAAAAAGATTACAATTGGGGAACCGCCGAACTCTTCAAATGGAAAGCTTACAATAGTAAAGAAGCAACAGGGCTTGTTTACAAACCAGAAGACTTTGACCCAAAGAAGAAATACCCGATGATTGTTTACTTCTATGAGAAGCTAAGCCAGAGTTTATATGACTATAAAGAACCGGCACCTATCCGCAGTGCAATAAACGTTCCCTTTTTTGTCAGTCGTGGGTACATCATCTTTGTTCCAGATATAGAATATACAACAGGCCATCCGGGAAAGAATGCTTTCGACTATATAGTAAGTGGTGCAAGAGCATTGGTTAAAAAAGGATTTGTTGATAGCATCAATATGGCGTTGCAAGGACATAGTTGGGGTGGCTATCAGGCGGCACAAGTGGCCACGATGACGAAATTATTCAAAGCCGTTTGGGCAGGTGCACCCGTAGCTAACATGACCAGCGCCTACGGTGGCATCCGTTGGGAAAGTGGTGTAGCCCGCCAGTTTCAGTATGAGAAAACACAAAGCCGCATAGGTGCAACTCTATGGGAAAAGCTGCCGTTATATTTAGAAAACTCTCCTTTGTTTCATTTGACTAAAGTAACAGCCCCGATGGTCATCATGGCCAATGATGCAGACGGTGCTGTTCCCTGGTATCAGGGTATTGAATTATTTACCGGCCTGCGACGATTAAATAAGAAAGTATGGATGTTTAATTACAATGGGCAAGGTCATGGCCTCACACAACGGCAAGACATGCGGGACTATCAAATCCGTATGCAGCAATTTTTTGATTACATGCTAAAAGGAGAAAAACCTGCTAAGTGGATTACTGAAGGTGTGCCGGCAGTAAAGAAAGGGAAGGAGTGGGGGTTGGAGATAGTTCAATAGTTTCGGGTTTAAGGTTTAGGGTTCTTAAAGCAAAACATGATTGTGAATTAGTATGAGGCTTGAATAACGGAAACTAACTCGAAACCCTAAACTACAAACTCGAAACTGCTTACGCAGCCGTCGAAATAAACTTCACTAAACTTCTCTTTGCCACCGGCAACAGTGTTTCATCCACTGGGAAAGTAAGCGGAGTTTCAATGGAATAAACTGCAGGGTTAGGTAAATCCTTCCAGTGCCGGATTAATTCTGATTTAATATGTTCGTAAGTGTTAGCAATACTTCGTTGCCAGTTATCAATAAACAAAGTTCTGATGCTGCGGTATTTTTCGTCATGCTTTTCAAAAATAGAAAGCCTGTAATGATATACTGCTGTACTTTTATGCTGACCGCTGCTTAAAAAGAAATAACCTTCGTGTATATCCAACGGAATAATTCCGACTGGGGTAATATTAATTTTTTCTGACACAAATTCATAAATTTCAGTTCCGTTGTGTATGGCATTTTTTATTTTTCCTGCCGAGTACTGAATAATGTCTTCCAGCTCCTGCATCAATTCATCATCTTCAATCATCTGCTCATAGAGTAACTGTAGTTTTTGCATTTGTAGCCCTGAAATTTTTTTGGGAAAATGTTCCTGCAGGTATTTTTTGTTTTCACGAAAAGCCACAATATTGTTGTAATGAAAAATCATATCCGCCAGTTGCGGATAAAGCTTATTCTCATTGAAATGTTTGTTGACTTCCTGCAGGTAGGCAAGCAGGGTGTATTTCTTGAGTTCAAAGTCAATACGGCCTTCGGCAAACCAAGTTTCGGATAACTGTTTCATAGTGTTCGAGGGTTTAGTTGTACTAATTTACAAAAAAGACTCAAAGAATGAAAAGGAAGTTTAATTTTAGTTTGTTAAAACAATAAATATGCGTTTACTCTTACTGGTACTTTCTGTAGTCCTTTTTTCTTGTAGCAATACTATCTACTTGGTGCGCCATGCCGAAAAGGCAAGTGGTATTGATGCGGCCACAATGAAACCTTTGACTGATCCACCACTAACATTGGAAGGGGAGGAAAGGGCTTTGCTTTTAAAGCAAATATTGGGAAGTAAGAATATAAAACATATTTATTCTACCAACACTCTTCGTACTATTTCCACTGCAAAGCCGCTGAAGGAATTATATATCGGGCTGTCCATCATTACCTACAGCAGCAAGCCAGATTCGCTGAATGCTTTTATTCAGCAAATAAAAAATATCCGTAAAGGGGATATTTTGATTGTAGGTCATTCCAATACGGTGGATGATATTGCCAATAAAATTGCAGGCAAAACAGTTGTGCCCGGTGATTTAAAAGATAATGCCCACGACAATCTTTTTATTTTTAAAAGAAAAGGCAGCTCTTATAATTTTAAGAGGGAGCAATACGGTGTGCCGTCAAAATAAAAAAATCCTGATTAAAGTTCAGGATTTATCTGTGTTAATTTGTGTTCATCTCCCGAAGTATCGGGACAAGTTGTGGCTAGTACTCTCTGTCACTTTTAAAATTCTCTAACTCTTTTGCCACAGCTGTTAAGAAAGTAGCGCCTAAACTTCCATCTACAATACGATGGTCGTAGCTCATGCTTAAATACATCATGTGGCGGATAGCAATGCTGTCGCCAGCAGGAGTTTCAATAACCACAGGTCTTTTCTTAATTGCACCCACAGCCAGTATTGCTACTTGTGGTTGATTAATAATTGGGGTTCCCATCAGGCTGCCAAAAGTGCCAACATTTGTCATGGTAAAAGTGCCACCTTGTGTATCGTCTGCTTTTAATTTGCCATTCCGGGCTGCATCCGCAAGATTGTTTACTTGTTTGGTTAGCCCAACTAAATTTAATTGGTCGGCATTTTTAATAACCGGAACTATCAGGTTGCCGCTTGGTAAGGCGGTAGCCATGCATATTAATATCTTTTTTGATGATGATACTATTACCATCCAGCGAACAATTGATTAACGGAAATCTTTTAATGCAGCGAACCACTGCTTCTATAAACAAAGGGGTAAAAGTAATTTTTGTCCCTTCTCTTTTTTCAAAATCTTTCTTTACC
>JANORJ010000050.1:0-3444 GCA_031415255.1 Chitinophagaceae bacterium
GACGGTAGTGAGTATGAAAACATTGCTGGCATCAGAAAAGTTTCAGAATAACAATTTCAGCCTTCCTATAGCTATTGGTAAAAAAATTGACAACGAAAATTTCATTGTTGACCTGACGAGCATGCCACACTTGCTGATGGCGGGTGCGACCGGCCAGGGTAAATCTGTCGGGTTGAATGCTATTCTTGTTTCATTATTATACAAGAAGCATCCATCGCAGATGAAGTTTGTTCTGATTGATCCAAAGAAAGTGGAGTTGAGTATTTATCGCCAGATTGAAAAACATTTTTTGGCCAAACTTCCCGGAGAAGAAGATGCCATCATCACCGATACTAAAAAAGTAGTACATACCCTCAATGCACTGTGCATTGAAATGGATAACCGGTATGATTTGCTGAAAGAAGCAGGCGCAAGAAATATAAAGGAGTACAACGAGAAGTTTGTTAAACGAAAACTGAATCCGCAAAAGGGCCATCAATTTCTTCCTTTTATTGTATTGGTAATAGATGAGTTTGCAGATTTAATAATGACGGCCGGTAAAGAAGTGGAAATGCCGATTGCCCGGTTGGCTCAGTTGGCCAGAGCTATTGGTATTCACCTTATCATTGCCACACAGCGGCCTTCGGTAAATATTATTACAGGTACTATCAAGGCCAACTTTCCGGCTCGTATAGCTTTTAAGGTTTCATCTAAAATAGATTCCAGAACAATTCTTGATACAGGTGGTGCAGAGCAATTAATTGGGAAAGGCGATATGCTTATTTCTTATAGTGGGGAAGTAACCCGTTTGCAATGTGCTTTTGTGGACACACCAGAAGTGGAGCAAGTAGTTGAGTTTATTGGCGACCAGCGGGGCTATCCGCAAGCCTTTTTGCTACCGGAATATATTGATGAGAAAGAATTGGAAGGAAAAGATTTCGACATGTCGGACAGAGATTCATTGTTTGAAGATGCTGCCCGGTTGATAGTGCAAAACCAGATTGGCTCCACCTCCTTATTGCAGCGAAGAATGAAATTGGGTTACAATAGGGCAGGCCGGTTGATGGACCAATTAGAAGCTGCGGGCATTGTAGGCCCCAATCAGGGAAGCAAAGCCCGGGATGTATTAATAAAAACAGAGATGGAGTTGAACCAGCATTTGGATATGCTGGGTTGATCCGCTTTCGTCTCGTTTCAAACGAGACTATAGCAGACAAGTGCGTTAGTAGGATGTTAAGAAAAACATTGAATTGCAACCCGGTACGGTCATTGTCTGTCCTACTGCGGCTACCAATCCCGTTTTATTCGGGATATAGTAGTAGCAGTAATTAATTATATTTACGATGTACCTTTAACATAGTCACACAAATAATCATGATGAAAAAATTGTACTTGTCCGCTTTGTTACTTGCCCCTGCTATGTTTGCTTTTTCACAAGCCAGCGACCCGGCTGCAAAAACTATTCTTGATGGAGTAAGTGCTAAATTCAAGACGTTTAAAACTGTTCAGGCCACATTTGCTTATAAGGTGGAGAATGCTTCTGGTAAAGCCCTATCAACCAAGACCGGCAGCATATTGATGAAAGGAACTAAATACAAAGTAATATTTAGCGGGCAGGAAATATTTTGCAATGGCAGCATCGTTTGGAACTATGATAAAGCGGCCAATGAAGTTACTATCAGTAAGCTGGATGCTTCCAGCGGAATGGTAACCCCGCAAAAATTATTTACTAACTTCTACGATAAAGATTTCCGGTATATATTAAATGGTGAGAAAAAAATAGGTACTAAAACTGTACAGGAAATAGAAATGACACCACTTGATAAAAGTAAACCCTTTCATAAAGTGTATGTGCAGGTGGACAAAACCGCCAAAACGATTTACAGCACCAAAGTATTGGAGAATGCCGGCAATCGTTATTCTTATACAGTCAGCACTATGAAAACGAATGCTGCATTGGCAGACACCCAGTTTACTTTCGATAAAAAGAAATACCCCGGTGTAGAAGAAGTGGATTTGCGATAGGAAAGCAGCTTGTTGGTATTTTTCTTAAATTGATTTTGCTTTTCTATTGTAGTAAATCTCAATACTACAGCGAATACATTTTAATAACCAGACGTGCCGCAGCCGGACGTCTTCTTTTGTCCCGCTGCGGACGTAAGCCACAAAATGTGTTGGGAGTATTCGAATACGATTTTAAAATTGTCTAAACTAATTTCAATTCGAGACACAGCTTAGTAACAAAACCAATCCCCAGGGTTTTCGTTTTTTGTCTTTTTGTACTTTTACCCGTTTTATTTTGAAGTAAAGTCCACCATCCATTCAATACCATACTTGTCTCTAAGCATACCAAAATAAGCACCCCAAGGGCTGTCAGCAATAGGAAATTCTACTTTTCCACCTGCAGAAAGTCCAGTAAATAATTGGTCTGCTTCTTCTTTGCTTTCTGCACTAATTGAAATTTTACTTCTCGTTTCATTTTCATTATGCTTTCCCATAAACTCTGGGGTGTCGCTGCCCATTAACACACTGCTTTTACCAATAGACAAAGCAATATGCATAATTTTATTGGCTTCACTTTCTGAAATAGGATTTTCGGGGCTAGAAATATCTTTAAACCGGGCTATCATTGCGAACTCTCCGCCAAATACTGATTTGTAAAATGTAAAGGCTTCTTCGGCATTCCCGTTGAAGTGAATGTAAGGATTGATTTGTGCCATGTTTTAATTTTTTAGATTGGTTAAGTTTTTAAAAATTATACAAAATAGTTGAGACCGATCCCAATTGCTATTGGGATTATTTTTACTTTAAAGTCGCTAATAATTCTTCCAGATTTTTCAGTATCACACCGAATCCTTCTTTGAAGCCCATTTCAATCATCTTCTCCATCCGTTCTAGGGATTCATTATAAATTGTAACACTCACTTTTGTTGTTCCATTTTCTTCGCTGAAATTCAGATCCCATTCAGAACCCGGTAATTCAGGATTCTCGGCTTCGTCTGCAAAAGCACTCAACAATTTGAAATTGGTTTTCGGGCTAATGGAAGTATACTTTTGAACAGACCAACGTTCTTGTCCTTCCGGGCTTACCATAGCATAAAATCTTCGGCCGCCTACTTCAAAATTCATTGCTTTTGTTTTTGAAGAGTAAGGATTGGGTGCCCACCATTGATCAAGAATTTCGGGTTTGGTAAAAGCATCCCATACCAATGATAGGCCGGCATTAAATTCCCTGTTTATAAGTGCTGTTTTTTTTGACTTGTCCAGGGTGAAATCAAATAGTAAGTCGTTGTTTCCCGCCTTGCGGGATTTCTCTTTGTTCAACATTTTTTTTGTTTTATCCACCGAAGCTTTAGCGTAGGCGGGGTTTTTTAATTGTTGATAATACTTTGTCGAGTTGATTGAAGCGGTTTTCCCAGATTTTTCTGAATTGTTCAATCCATTTATCAATCTCTTTCAATTTTT
>JANORJ010000051.1:0-2268 GCA_031415255.1 Chitinophagaceae bacterium
ACTTTAAAGAGCCGCCCCTTTCTTTCATAATCGGTAGCAAACAGGAATAGATCTTTGTTTAATGTTTGAAAACTTTGAAAATCCAGACCCTTCAGTTCTTTTTTATATTCTTTATCAAAAACCTCCCCGAAGTTTTTATCAATTTTATATAGTTTATAAGATTGTGGAGGAGCTCCAATAGAAAATATAGTTTTGGCAGAACGCTGTTCTGTAAAATAAAGACCCGTATTGTCTGCTGCAATTATATCAAGGTCAGCTGTTCCTTTTTTCAATTTTATCTCATCGCCCATCGTCATTTTGTAGGCGATCTGGGCAAATGCGAAAAGAGACAGGCATAAGAAAGTAGTTACAAAAGATAGTTTTTTCATCAGGTGTTTTTTGGAAAGGCTAAAGTATACTAAACAATATGGTTGCCGAAATGTAGTGGTGTAAAATAATCTTAAAGATTACCAGTTATTTCTTTTTCTTCGAAAAACTACTTGTTACCAGGTTATAAGAATGATCAATCCAGTCTTTTAATTGTTTATCAGCCACAGAGCCATCCACCACAATCGTATTCCAATGTTTTTTATTCATGTGATAACCCGGAACCACACAGTCAAATTCTTCCCGTAGTTCAATAGCTTTTTCTGGATCACATTTTACATTGAAGCGAAGATCTTCGCTGTCTAATCCGGTTAGCAGAAATGCTTTTCCACCGACTTTATAAACAACAGTGTCCGGACCAAATGGCAATGTTTCTTCAGCGCCGGGTTTACTCAAACAATATTCATGAAGTGACTCAACATTCATGTATTAGTTTTTAGAAAACGAAAGGGACATGGTCGAAATTTTTATTTTGGTAAGATTCTTTTTTACTTCCGGCATTTCGGTGTTAAAATCTATATCGCCAGATAGTTCTGTGCTACCATCTTCGTCTATTGCAAGTCGATAACCAATTGGTGAGTTTTGTAAAGTACCCATGCCATAGTCTTGAATAGAACCGCCATAATCCCAGTCGAAACCAGAGAAGATTATTTTTTTACCGTTTATTTTCAAAAGCTCTTCAAATGTTGAGTTTATTTTAAGCCCTTTATCTGTATGGTACGGACCATCGGGTAAATAGGTTTCTATAAAAGCGATTGATTTGTGATACAAGCTATCTTTCCAGTAAACGATGAATTCATTATTTTTTTCGGGATAAATTTTTGTTACATCTATACTATCTGCACATTCGGGTCCGCATATTCTTTCATCTTTTACATTTGCTTCGCCAAATATTGCTTGCAATCCCGCAAAGTCTGTGCTTTTTGTTATCAGCCCCCAACTACTGTCTGTAATTAATGTGGAATCAATTTTTATTGCAGGGTTTTCTGTAACAGTTGTTGTTTTTTTGTCTTTATTACCACAACTGTAAAAAGCTGTTGCGAGTATTAATAACGGAACAATAAATTTTTTCATGGTGCTTTTTTGAGGTTAACTTATAATAGCTGTAGCTTCTATTTCTATCAGATATTCCGGGGCAATTAATCCTTTTACTTCAATCATTGAAGTACAGGGTTTAATTGCTGAAAAAAATTCTCCATGGGCTTTTCCATATTCTTCCCACCGGCTGATATCGGTAACAAACATTCTTGTTCGCACCACATCTTTTAATGATGACCCGGCTTGTTGTAATACTGTTGAAATTTTTTCAATAATGAATTTGGTTTGCCCGTAGGCATCATCTTTTGCTACCAACAAACTATTTTCATCCACCGCCACTGTTCCAGTTACTTCGATTATGTTTCCAACTTTTACAGCCCGGCTATAGCCAACTATGTCTTCCCATTTGGCACCGGATGAATAATTTGTTCGTTCCATTATGATTTTATTTCTATGTTTTCTTCTTTAAGCAACGGCTCACCGTTCATTCGAAGCAGAATCTGCGCCACGGTCACCACATCTTTCTGGCAATAGGTAACAATGCGGGGCAAATTCTTTTCTTCCCAATACACTTTCCATACCATGCTGCCATCTATATCGTCTTTCGGAGTTTTAATACCAAGTGTGTGTGCCAACAGATTTAGGGAAGTAAAACTTTTGTAGTCACCAAACTTCCAAAGCTCCAGTGTGTCGTAGTGATTAACTTCCCAAGGTTTTTTGCCAGCAATGTTCAGCATTGGGGGAATAGAAAGAGAGTTTATAATCATCCGGCGGCAGAGGTAAGGAAAGTCAAATTCTTTTCCATTGTGTGCACAAAGAAATTTTTGTTCACCTACCACCCATTTGTTTAGCATTTCATTAAAC
>JANORJ010000052.1:0-6538 GCA_031415255.1 Chitinophagaceae bacterium
GGTTTGTAACCGGCTTATTTATCTGACCAGTAACACCGGCAGGTTTTTTTAAACTGATTGATTCCAAAAAAGCAGTCATGTCTTTTTCATACACATCTGTATTGGTGAGGACGATAAGATTTACCATTTTATCAACGGCACTTGCTGTTACTAATAGTGCAACACCTTTGTTGCCATCGCTTTCAAATGGAGCAAGGCCACTTTGTGTTTCCCATCCGTTTTCTGTAGTTACAGCCTGCATTTCAGGAGCCGTTGAAACGGTTACCATTTCTTTTACTAAAGAAGTCCAGGCCAAATCAAAGTTTTCTTTGGAGTTGGCCGTACCCGGAATTGCTTTATACAATGTTATTAAGCAGTATGTTCCTGTTGCTGCATCTTCTTTTGAAAACTGTAGGGCACTTTCAGCAGACTGTTTCTTCCAGCCTTTGGGAGCCGTGTAAGTAGCAAGGTCGAAAGTTTCTTTTTGGGCCAATGAAATGGAGGCGGAAAAAAGAAATAATAAGCTAAATATATTTTTCATAATCATTTTATTTTTAAAAAGGGTTCCCTCATCATTTAGGTAATTCAATTGCAGTATTGTTGGCAGAAATAGGGGCATAATACCAGGCATTGCTGAATGTAGTATTGCTGCTGAAAGGACCGTCCCTTTGTGTCACTTTATCAGCCTGTAATACAAGGTTCCATAGTTGAATGCCGGAAAAATAATGTTTGGTAAATCTGTAAGTGGTTTTTTCTAAAGTCCTATTTTGTGATGAAACTAATTTGCCCCATTTATCAACTCCATCTTTTTTACTCCATGCTTCTATCACATTTTTTTGCGGATTTAAAGTAAGGATATCATTATTGATTTGATAGGTACCTATTTCTTTAGTTAAAAGAAGTTTATCTGAAGTATATTGAAAAGTTTTAATGAGGAAAGTATAGGAGCCATTTGCGTTAAAAGTGTATTGCCTTTTGATGTAACCGTTAATGCCATTGTTTACAGCATAACTTGACTGGTCGCTTGAACCTATTGCCCATGTACCAAGAATAGGGGTATTGTTATTATTTGAAGCAGGTGTTTGCGTTTGTTGTTTATTTACTTCCTGTTTTTTCAAACTAACCGATTCCAGAAACGCTGTCATTTCTTTTTCATATATATCAGTATTGGTAAGGATGATGAGGTTTACCATTTTAGCGTTACTGCTGGCGGTTACTAATAAAACAACGCCTTTATTACCATCGCTTTCAAATGGGGCATAGCCGCTTTGTGTCTCCCATCCGTTTTCTGTGGATGCCGGTTGCATTTCGGGAGTTGTAGTAACTGTTACCATTTCTTTTACCAACGATTCCCATGCCAAATCAAAATTTTCTTTAGAATTGACTGTGCCTGGTACAGCCTTATACAACGTTATCATGCAGTAAGTTCCTTTTGCTACATCTTCTTTTGAAAATAGAATTGCACTTTCTGCGGGTTGTTTTTTCCAGCCTTTGGGTGTAGTGTAAGTAGTCAGGTCAAAGATTTCTTTTTGGGCAAAGGTGTTTCCCACCAAGGCACAAAGGGCACAGAGAAAAATTATTTTTTTCATATTCCTTATTTTACTTTTTAATAATGTCGCCCTTCAGCCATTCTTTTACAAATACGGTTACCGCATCATTTACTTCTTTACCTGCCCGGTAAATAGCTTTCCATTTCAGGCTTTTCTTTTCATAAACAGGATTAGTGAATTTTTTTACATTGTATTTGTCAGGTGTGGTTAATGTGGCATTAAAGTCAACCGTGGTCACTAATTGAAGGTATTCCTGCAATCTTTTTTTAATAATTACCCCAGGGTCGGCAGGATATGTTTTTTCCCATACCACTTTACCGGGAAAAGGTTTTTTGGCAGCTTCTTTCAATGCAGTAATCCTTTTTTCAGTTTCATCCAGCAGTTTCTGCTGCTCGGCCACATACTTTGTATCGTTGGGATAATTTTTAATGTTCTTTTTAATAACCTCCCTGTCTCTTTCTAAACCAGATAAACTCATGCCTTTATCTGTTAGCGGCATTGCACTTTCTTTTTGTTTATTATAATCTATAATAAACTCTTCACTGCTCACATATTTTTTTACATACTCACACAATTCTTTTGCAGCAGCAGCCTTATCTCCTATTATAATATCGGCGAGGAGCCTGGCCCTTGGTATTTGAAATGACTGTTGACCGACTTCCATTCCGGGTTCCATTGGCCCGGTTGAAAACCTTCCTACGAGATTATTAACAATATGCCACCTTGCTGTTTGTTCTTGCATACCCAACCGAGTGATAATGTCATCGGCAATTTTAAATGCAGTTACTACAAAACTTGTTGCAAAAGCAAAAAGTATGATCCATTTCTTTTTCATGTTTTTTGATTTATTTTTTTTATTTACCGGTATAAATAACAAATATGCCCGACGAAGAAAATCTACTGTCATATTTTTCACTACATCCTGCTATCACAAAATTTCCCTCCCTTGATATCATGGGTCTTGCCGTGCTTCCATTGGTTATTTTCGTAACCGGAATTATTTCTCCTGTCTCTGTATTCTGTTTTACAATATTTCCTTTTGGTACACCCAGATTGGATGCATTGGTATTATAAGTGATCCAGGTTCCGTCATACGAAATGCCTATACGTTCACCCTGCCCGGCGGGACTATCTCCATCACCTTCAGTGACTCCATTCGCAGTACTCACTCTCTTCATATTTCCTGCAGGAATGTTATAAAGGAAAATATCCTGCAGCTTGTTATTATCTCCGGAAACAATATTGGAAGATGTGGTGGCAAAAACTATATTATTGCCATCGCCGCTGATGGAAGGCCATACCACCCGGCTTGAACTTTCTTCACCCTGGTTCCTTTCGGCTCCTGAAGCCGTCATGCTGATTCTTTTCAGTTGAGGCATACCTCTCTGCCATAAGAAAATATCCCAGAGATTATTAATGTCATTTTTTACCAGCTTATTCGTATAAGCGCAAAAAGCAATTTTACTTCCGTCTTCAGATATAGTAGGTGCATAGCCACTTCCTGCTTTACCAGTTTCATAATCTTTGGTGATAAACTCTGATTGGCCACTGCTTACATCATATACATAGATGCTGGGTGTACTGAAAACCGGCCCAAGTGTAACAATATCACTTGCATGGGAAGTAAAGACTATCGTATTGCCATCACCGGAGATCACCGGTTCATAACTTTCGCCATTAGCGGTTTGTCCGGCTGCAGATTTACTGACAAGTGTTAATTGCCCGGTTTGCTGATCCCAGAGGAATACATCCCTGTAATAACCATTCTTGTCGCCGGGTGCAAGATTGGTGGCGTTGGTTTCAAACACCACATATCGTCCATCGTCAGAAATAGCAGGAGCAGCGCTGCCCCCATTGCCTTCTTCACCAGTTGATGTTTTACTGACCAATTTGGTAATACCCGTTTTTCGGTCTCTCCAGAATATCTGCCGGTTGTTTCCGGTAGAGCCATCAATGCCTTTGCCGTACATTCCAAAAGCTACATATCTTCCTTCATCTTCATCCCGGCCGCCTATAACCGGCGCCCAGCTTTCATAATAGGTATTAAGTATTTTATCATCACTGCTGCGTGTTACTAAGTCATATTTGTTTTTAGGTGGAACAATCGGTGTAGCCGGTTTCCGGCAATCAGCTTGTATGGTGATGTTGGTTTCAGGCACGGTGCCTTCATTGCTGGTTAATTTACATGGCCGAGGGCCGCCGGTTTGTTGGATTAAATAATAATCCCCTCTTGGAAACCCACCCAAATTGGCTAATGTAGAAAAAGGATACCGATGCGTTCGCTGGTAATTATCTGCAAATGAAAAGGATTCACCAGCGCCAACACCAGTTATATTTAATTTAAAAATGGATAAAGGAGGAGTACCACAGTTGGCCGAAACGATAACATCATTGTTCGCAATCGTACCTACACCTACATTGGTGCCCGACATTTCACAGTTCCTGGGTCCTGATACCTGCGTTATTGTATAGGTTTGCCCGGTGCTTAATCTTTGTGGAAAATACACTACCGGATTGGTGGAGTTTATTTCTATTTTCTCGCCTCCATTGAGTCTGAATTCAAATTTCTCCTTATTGGAGAACAAACTGGATGCATATGATACACCGACTTTGTATTGGGCTGACTGTGTCGGGGTTCCACAATTAGCGATGACAACAGTATCCTTAGAAATGGTACCGATATAATTAATAAACTGGCAGGTTCCTGGCCCGGATATTTGTGTAACATGATACTGATGACCCTGGGGAATTTTTGTGAGGAAAGTAGCTGTAGTGTTCGGGTTTTTAATTATTACACTATCCAAACTCAAATTTGTACGGAGGCGGAACTTATATTCTGCTCCCGGGCCTGCATTATTCACCTTTACGCTTACTGAACGAAGGTTTGATGCGGGATTATTTGCATTCCTGTCTTTTATATCTGAAACAAATCTCAGAAGAACAATATAGTTGCCATGGCCTTCCGTATTTTCCATGGTTTCTTCATTAAAGAATACGGGCAGTATCCCTCTTCCGTAACCAAAGTCCTTCTCTGAAATTATTTTTATTGTTTTTGGTGTCAAAACGATCAATTGTGAACTATAATCCCAGTTTGCGAAAAGGCCGATTGGCCGTGAAGCGAGTTTATTTTTATTTGGCGAAAACATTCCGGCAAATTTTGCATCAAGACCGATATTTCGTCCCGGAAGAATAAAGCCATAAGGATTGTTATCATTATACACATAGCTGCCACGAAAATTCCAGACCTGTTGGCGAATATCATCGTCATTTAATGCCCTGCGTGTTACCACACCAAAATCCTGAATGGGTGTTACACCTAAGGGGCCATTATCCCGTTCAAAAATGGCGGGAAGAATAGCTATTATTGTGTTTTGTGAACAAAAAGTAGTAACAATGGCGTAATTGGAAAGAATAAGCGGATCGTTATCTCCATAAACACCTTCCCGGTAGTAACTATCGCCTGCTTTTAATCCTCCATTGATAGTGCTTGTTCCTGCTTTCACCCGGTTGGGAAGAAGGAAATCTTCTCCATAAATTTTCATCAGCCCACTATAATTTGCACGGTCAGTGGCCCCGTCTGTCCAGTCCCAGAACATTGCACTTACTTCATCATTTACGCCATCTCCACCTAAAGGATTGTCGTTGGTAGGGCGGTTGCAAATAAATCCGTGAAAGGAAATAGTAACGGGGCCGTACCAATCTTCCGTTTGTGCATGACTATTTACAGCATTAAACAATAACAAAATTGATAATAGCTTTTTCATTCTCTTTTAAATTTTGATTAGTTAATAGTGATGGCCCTCTTTTTAGCTAATTTACTATTTCCTTTATTCATTTTATATGTACTATGTTAGACTAACTGATATCAGGGTGTTTTTTATTTCTTCTTCCAAACTAAGCTCCATCTTTTAACCCATTTTATAAAATGAAATTATTAATTGTTTTAAAGAATAGACATCTTTTACTTCACAAAAACAGATTGAACTGCTGCATTTTTGGATCCATCGGTTAACGAAGTAGCAGCTCCGTTTTTCCATAATTTAGCTGCACTATTAGCTCCAAGTGAAGAACTAATTTCGCCACCTACAAACACATCAGAACCGGATACAGAAACCGACTGAATTCGTCCAAACCCTCCGCTAGCTCCATCAGATAGCGAAGTAGCTGTTCCATTTTTCCATAGTTTGGCTATATTACCAGCTGCATTATTTTCATAACCGGCTACATACACATCAAGGCCGGATACAAATACTGAATAGCCTTTGGCTTCTCCGGAACCATCAGTTAGCGAAGTAGCTGTCCCGTTTTTCCATAGTTTGGCTGTTGTATTACCGGTAGCATTTTCTTCATTGCCTGCTACGTACACATCAGTGCCGGATATAAAAACCGAATAACCTTTTGCATCAAAGGACCCATTGGTTAATGAAATTGCTGTTCCGTTTTTCCATAGTTTGGCTACTCTGGTACCAGCAATATTTTCTTCAAAACCGGTTACATACACGTCTAAGCCTGAAACAAATACCGAATAACATTCTGCATCATTGGTACCATCTGTGAGTAAAATTGCTGTTCCGTTTTTCCATAGTTTAGCAACACCAGTTCTGGCAGCATTATTTTCATAGCCTGCAACATACACATCCAGCCCAACTACAAATACCGAAAACGCCTCTGCAGAACGGGACCCATCAGTTAGTGGAGTTGCGATACCATTTTTCCATAGTTTGGCTACACTAACCCGGGCAACATTTTCTTCATAACCTGCAACATACACATCAGTACCTGCAACAAAAACAGAATTACCCGAAGCATACAAACTGCCATCGGTTAGGTTAGTTGCAACATTGTCTTTCCATAGCGTAGCTTCAGGCCTGTTGCCAACAACTTTATAACCTGCTGCATAAATAGTTTTGGGAACTACCGGTGCCTGTATTTCACTTTTATTCTTATTGCATTGTATAAACAATAAGGAAGTTATTACGAGTAATGCGGGGGTTAATAATTTTTTGTTC
>JANORJ010000053.1:0-4084 GCA_031415255.1 Chitinophagaceae bacterium
TTGCCGTATGTGGGTGCAGGAGAGTTTTATTGCGAGTATGGTGATTATGAATTTGCTATCACCGCTCCTTCCAATCTTATACTAGCCGGTTCCGGCGAATTAACGAATCCGCAGGAATGTTATACCACCGAACAAATGACAAGGTGGGCCGCTGCTAAGAACAGCGATAAAACAGTAGTGATACGCAGCGATAAAGAAGTAAAAGATCCAAACTCAAGACCTAAGCAACCTAACTGTACCTGGAAATTTAAAATGATCAATGCAAGGGATGTGGCATGGGCGGCAAGCAAAGCATTTGTGCAGGATGCAGCTAAAATAAATTTACCGAGTGGCAAAAAATCTATAGCCATCAGTGTGTATCCGGTTGAGAGCATTGCAAAAGATGGATGGCAGCGTTCTACAGAAATGGTGAAAGGTTCCATTGAGCATTATTCCAATAAATGGTTTGAGTATCCCTATCCTGCTGCAACAAATGTTGCGGGCATAGTAGGTGGCATGGAATATCCGGGTATTGTATTTTGCAGTCATGGCGATTCAGGTGCTGGTTTATGGGGAGTAACGGATCATGAGTTTGGTCACACTTGGTTCCCTATGATAGTTGGTAGCAACGAAAGAAAATATGCCTGGATGGATGAAGGCTTCAATACGTTTATCAATGGCCTTTCTACTGAATCTTTTAATAAAGGTGAATTTAAAGAAGCCAGTTTTTTTGGCGACCCCAATTCATCGTTCATGGTAAAATATACGTTTGGAGATAAAATGGATGGCTTGTATAATGTTCCTGAAGTGATACAACAGGACAACCTTGGTGTAGCAGCATACCTGAAGCCGGCACAAATGCTGGATGCATTACGCAATGTAGTATTGGGTAAAGATCGTTTTGATGCCGCCTTTCGGGAGTATGTAAGCCGCTGGGCTTTTAAACATCCAACGCCGTGGGATTTCTTTCATACCATGGAAAATGTTTCCGGTGAAGATCTTAGTTGGTTCTGGAGAGCCTGGGTACTCAACACCTGGAAGCTGGACCAAACCGTAAAAGAGGTAAAGTATAAAGAAGAAAAACCAGCTAATGGTGCTGACATTACCATTGAGAATTTAGAAAAAATGGTGATGCCGGTAACTGTATTGGTAAAAGAAGCCAATGGTAAAGAACATAAAATTAATTTGCCGGTGGAAGTGTGGCAACGTGGCGCCGAGTGGACATTTGGTGTGCCCACCACCAGCGAAATAAAAGAAGTGATATTGGATCCTGATAAAAAACTACCCGAATGGAACCGGGATAATAATAGCTGGAAGAAAAAAGCATTTTAAATCATAGCCCCTCTTGTTGAGGGGTTTTTGTTTTAGTGTACTACAGCATTACTTTAATTCTGCATCACCAACTATTTAAAGCCTTTCCCATTTTGTAGATTTTATTACCCACTAACAATAATTAAGAGTATTTTAAAACCGGAAAGGTTTTTGTTCACCAGGATGATAATTACTTACTATACCATATATAATAATTTGGCTGTAAGGATAAAACAAAACTAACTTTAGGTATCTCATTTCCCACACAACCATGGCAACCAAAAAAGTAAAAATAAAAGAAGGTAACGCTGTTATAGATAAACCACTCATTAAATCTCCCAACCTGTTTCCGGTGGTAGGTATTGGTGCCTCTGCCGGCGGGCTCGATGCTTTTAAAAAATTATTAAAAGCCATACCGGAAGATTCAGGAATGGCGTATGTGCTGGTACAACATTTAGACCCCAGCCACGAAAGCCTGTTACCCGAAATACTACAAAAAGTTACCAAAATACCAGTATTAGAAATTACGGATGATATAAAAGTGCTGCCCGATCATATTTACGTTATTCCCAGCAATAAAATGATGGTGGCTACAGATGGCATTTTACTGCTTGCCCCCCGACCTGAAAAAAGTAAAACAGAACGCAACCTGCCTATTGATCTTTTTTTTACATCGCTGGCCGAAGTGCACCAGGAACATGCCATAGGCGTTGTATTATCGGGTACCGCATCTGATGGCACGCAGGGATTAAAAGCTATAAAAGAGCAGGGAGGTATCACTTTTGCTCAAGACGAAGCATCGGCAGAATATGAAGGCATGCCACATAGCGCTGCAGAGGCAGGTGTGGTAGATTTTATTTTACCACCAGAAGATATACCGAAAAAACTGCTGGAAGTAACCCGTAAAATAGTTGTCACTGATGAAGCATTGGAAAACATTCCAAAGCAGGATGAAGATATTTTTAAACAAATACTGTCACTGCTACGCATTCGCAAGGGGGTTGATTTTACGTATTACAAACAAAGCACCATACGCCGCAGAATACTGCGCAGGATGGTAGTAAGTAAAACCGAAGAACCGGCCGAGTACCTGAAATTTATTAGAGGAAGTACACCGGAGCAGGATTTGCTGTACCAGGATATTTTAATACCGGTAACGTCTTTTTTTCGCGACAAAAAAACTTTTGAGAATTTATGCAGCCATGTTTTTCCAGCTATTTTAAAAAATAAAATACCCGGCGAAATAACACGGGTATGGGTGGCGGGCTGCAGCACCGGCCAGGAAGTTTACTCTTTTGCTATATGCTTTAAAGAATATTTAGGTGACAATCATGAAAGATTACAAATTTTTGGCACCGACCTCAGCGAACCTGCCATTATAAAAGCCCGTAGCGGCATTTATGAAAAAACTGAATTGGATAGTGTGTCGCCGCAGCGGCTGAAAGAGTATTTCACCAAAAACAACGGGGGGTATCAGGTAAATAAAACCATAAGAGATTTGTGTGTGTTTGCTCATCACAATTTTTTAAAAGACCCGCCTTTTGGTAAAATGGATTGTATAAGCTGCCGCAATGTGCTTATTTATATGGAGCCGTACCTGCAAAAAAAGGCATTAACCACTTTTCATTATGCACTAAACCCCAAAGGATTTTTATTGCTTGGCAAATCTGAAACCACCAGCGGTGTACCAGACCTTTTTGCCTCGGCCTCTAAAACCGATAAATTATATACCCGTAAAGATGTGCCGGGCAGGTTTATGCAGGTAACCAGCCTGCGCAGCGAACAAATTTTGAGCCGTGTCACTGAAAATTCCAAAAATGAAACCATCCGGACCGATTTTCAAAAAACAGCCGATGATATATTGCTTACTAAATACACACCGGCCGGTGTGGTGGTGAATGAGGCAATGGACATTGTTCATTTTCGTGGTAACACCGGTAATTATTTAGAACAAGCCCCCGGCAAGCCCAGCCATAATTTATTGATGATGGCAAAATATGGTTTGGGTTTTGAGTTGCGTAATATTTTGCACAAGGCTAAAACTGATAAGGCAGCGGTGGTAAAAGAAAACATTCCCCTGCATGTAAATGGTGCTATACGTAATATTTCTATCGAGGCCGTACCATTGCCTAATACCCTGGAACCTTATTACCTTGTACTTTTTCACGACTATAATTTAACTGATGCGGATGGCCTGGTAACAGGCAGCAAGAAAAAGGTTTCGGCTAAAGTAAAAAAAGATGAAAAAGATATACGCATACAATTGCTGGAGCAGGAACTTAGCCAGTTGCGGGAAGATATGCGTAGCATTACCGAAGAGCAGGAAGCAAGCAACGAAGAATTGAACAGTGCCAATGAGGAACTGCTGAGTGGCAGCGAAGAATTGCAGAGCCTGAACGAAGAACTGGAAACCAGTAAAGAAGAATTACAAAGTACCAACGAAGAATTGACGGTTTTAAACCATGAATTAACTGGCCTTAACGAGCAGGTAACAGATGCAAGAAATTATTCTGAATCTATAGTGGCCACCCTTTACCAGCCGCTGCTGGTGCTGGATAAACACCTGCGGGTAAAAACGGCCAACAAGGCTTTTTATAAAACATTTAATGTAAATGAAGAGGAAACAGAAGGGGTATTGATTTATGACCTGGGCAACCGGCAATGGAATATACCCGAACTACGAACTTTACTTGAAGAAATTTTGCCACAAAAAAAACAGGTAACTGATTTTGAAGTAAGCCACAACTTTAACTCTATTGGCGAACGCATAATTTTATTAAATGCCCTGGAATTA
>JANORJ010000054.1:0-3307 GCA_031415255.1 Chitinophagaceae bacterium
TAATTAACCTATTAATCACCTATCTCGTATATAGGGGAATTAAAGAAAGCCGCAATTTCAGTAATGCCATGGTAGTTCTCAAACTTGCAATTGTTGCGTTGATAATTATAGTAGGAGGTGCTTTAATTTTTTCAAATGGGTTAACATTTAACTGGACACCAGCAAATGACGACGGTGTAAAATCATTTATGCCAAACGGATTTGGTGGGGTAATGATGGCCGTAAGTGGGGTTTTCTTTGCTTACATTGGCTTTGATGCGGTAAGTGTACTGGCAGAAGAAAGCAAAAATCCCCAACGGGATTTGCCAAGGGGAATGATGCTTTCATTAGTAATTTGCACTATCGTTTACATACTTCTTACGTTAGTTTTAACCGGAGCTGTTAACTATCGAAATTTTGATGGGGTAGGTGATCCATTAGCTTTTATTTTTGAAAAAGAAAATCTTAATATTCCGTGGATGCAGGTTTTAGTATCTATTTGTGCTGTAATTGCAATGACGAGTGTTTTATTGGTATTTCAGATGGGACAACCAAGAATGTGGATGAGTATGAGCCGTGATGGACTAATGCCTCCTGCTTTTCAAAAAATACATTCAAAATTTAAAACACCATCTTTTGCCACTATCGTTACCGGACTAGTGGTTGGTATTCCCATCCTCTTTACTGATAAAACTTTTGTGTTGGACTTTTCCAGCATTGCAACGTTGTTTGCTTTTGTTTTAGTTTGCGGTGGGGTGCTACTGATTCCAAGAAAAGAAAAAGTTCCTGGCAGGTTTTCACTTCCTTACATAAACGGGCAATTCATATTCCCTTTAATCATTTTAGCCGCTTTCCTTTTGTTTGTAACCCTGGACAAGGGATACATAGAAAGGATGTTCAACTTTGACTTCTCAGGCAATGAAGATTATGTTGCCAATAAAGTGAGCTTTATGGATTTGGCGACACCAAATATTTCACTGATTATCTTCTGGCTGCTCTGCCTATTTTTATCAGTATTTACAATCATCAGGAAATACTCACTAATTCCATTGATGGGTGTAGTCACTTGCTCTTACTTATTAACGGGAATGACAAAAAGTAATTGGGTATGGTTCCTTAGTTGGCTGTTACTTGGCTTAGTACTTTATTTTTTATATGGGTATAGAAATAGTAAACTGGCGAAGAAACCTGAATAATGGAATGACATTTCAAAGTGTGCCACGGTTTTAAACCGTGGCATTCTTATTTTTGCACTATGAAGTACCAGCTTGGCGATACGGTGTTGATTTTGCACTCCAATGAAGAAGGACAGATAGTAGATATTATCAATGATAAAATGCTGATGGTGGATGTAAAGGGTGTGTCCTTTCCGGTTTACATGGATCAGGTTGATTTCCCTTACTTCAAACGGTTTTCAGAAAAAAAATTATTTTCCACAAAAAACGAAAAACAGTTTGTGGATGATATGCGGAAAGAAAAGCCATCTAAAGAACAAAGAGTGGCTGATGGTGTGTGGCTTACCTTTTTACCGGTAATGGATACAGATGAATTTGGTGATGTGATAGTGGAAGAACTAAAAATTCATGTAATAAACAGAACAGAAACGCCGTATAATTTTATTTACAAACTTCATTTCTTTGGTAAGCCAGATTTTGAATTGAAGAATACCATTCAGCCTTTCGAAGATTTTTATCTGCATGATGTTGACTTTGCAGATTTAAATGACAGCCCGTCTTTTGAATTTGATTTTTCTTTATTACAACTTGATAAAAGAAAAGCCGATCATTTTGAGTCTTCAGTAAAATTGAAGCCCAAACAACTCTTTGCAAAAATTGAAGAACTAAAAGAAAAGAATCAAGCCACTTTCTCTCAATTATTATTTGAAACATATCCCGATAAAATAATTGAAGACACCATAGAAATGGGAAGGCTGGCAGCAAAAGGATACAAAATTTACGAAGCCAGTAAAGCAAGGCAACACCTGGAACCTGCCCGCAGTGTTATTGATCTGCACATAGAAAAAATAGCTGACGATTGGAAGCACATGAGTAATTATGAAATAGTAAGCCTGCAGTTAAAAACATTTGAAAAATATTATCACCTTGCCATTGCGCACCATCAGCATTCATTAATTGTAATACATGGAGTAGGGGAAGGGGTGCTGCGGGATGAGATACATGATATTTTACGGTTGAAAAAAGAAGTAAAATCTTTTGTGAACCAGTATGACCATCGGTTTGGGTATGGGGCAACGGAAATATTCTTTCAATACTGATTTTACTGATTATTTTTGTACCGTTACAAGCCAGGCTATCGCTTCTTAATTTATTAAGGGGAGGAAAGTCCGGACAGCACAGAGCAATGCACCGGCGAATAACCGGCCAATTGTCTTCCTGAGCTTGTCGAAGGAGACAATTGAGAGACAGTGCCACAGAAAATAACTACCCTGTAGTAGTTAAACACTACAGGGCAAGGGTGAAAACGTAGGGTAAGAGCCTACGGCTTTTGATGGTAACATCATTGGCGGGTAAACCTTGCATGCTGAAATGCCACATATAGTACCGTTTGAGGGCGGCTCGTCCAAGTCCCGACATATGTTGGGACAGGGTACAGGGTAGGCAGCTTGAGTCTCGCAGGTAACTGCAGGAACAGATAAATGATAGCCCACGACAGAATCCGGCTTACCGGCTTGTAGCTTTTTTTGAAAACTTTTACTATGCGTATACTTTTTGTTTTGATGATGTGTACTCTTTTCTTGTTTGCTTGTAAAAGCAAATCTTCTAAAAAGCAGGAGCAGCAAGTGGTTACAGATACTACGCAAATAACTCAACCAAAACCAAATTATGACACGGTGCTGTTGGCACTAACGAATGAAGTGCTTACTGCACTTAAAAATAAAAACTATGATTCCTTTGCTTTGTTTATCCATCCAGATGAAGGAGTACGTTTTTCTCCCAATGCATTTGTAGATACTCCTGTTCACAAAGTTTTTACAGCAGCCGCATTTAAAACTGAGGCTGGACTGAAAAAGCAACGCAAAATTATTTGGGGCGACTATGATGCCTCCGGCGACCCAATTAATAAAACGATTAATGAATATTTCAAGGAGTTTGTTTATGATGTTGATTTCCTTACACCAGAAAAAAGAAAGGTGAATGAATTTATACAAGGGAGTAGTTCTCAAAATAACCTGCTGACTGTTTATGAAGGATGTGAATTTACCGAAAGCAATTTTTCGGGATTTGAAAAAAAATATGATGGCATGGACTGGCGAAGTCTGCGGCTGGTTTTTAAAATGAAAGACGGAAAGTTTTTTTTAGTCGGCGTT
>JANORJ010000055.1:0-2721 GCA_031415255.1 Chitinophagaceae bacterium
TGTTTGTAAACCCTGCCGGATGGAAAGGCGGTGACACATTAATACAAACTGACCTTGCCAATACATTAAAAAGAATCCGGGATAACGGAGCCGCCGGTTTCTATGAAGGTGAAACAGCAAAACTGATTGTAGAAGAAATGAAAAGAGGTGGCGGTATTATTTCGTATGATGATTTAAAAAATTATAAAGCACAACCAAGAACACCGCATCAGTTTGATTACAAAGGATACAAAATAGTTGGAATGGCTATGCCAAGCAGTGGTGGGTTGCTGCTACACCAGATGATGAAAATGATAGAGGATAAAAATATAGCTGCTATGGGTTTTCATTCTGTGCAAGCCGTACAATTAATGACTGAAGTAGAAAGAAGGGCTTATGCTGACCGTGCAGAATATATGGGCGATGCCGATTTTTACAAAGTGCCTATTGCAAAACTTAGCAGTGATGTTTATTTAAAAGAACGAATGAAAACCTACAACCCTGAAAAAGCTACTCCCAGCACTGATATAAAACCCGGAATTGTAACCGCCAAAGAAAGTGAAGAAACAACCCATTTTAGTGTAATTGATAAAGAAGGGAATGCTGTGTCAATAACTACCACTCTCAATAATTCTTACGGCAGCAAAACAGTAGTAGGTGGTGCTGGTTTTTTTCTGAATGATGAAATGGATGACTTTAGCATCAAACCCGGCGTACCAAACATGTACGGTGCAGTTGGTGGCGAAGCCAATGCCATTGCCCCCGGCAAACGAATGCTGAGCTCGATGACACCCACCATTGTTTTAAAAGACAATAAACCATATATTGTAATTGGCACACCCGGTGGCACAACCATCCCAACACAGATTTTTCAAACATTGGTGAATATGCTTGAGTTTAATATGAGTACGGAAGATGCGGTGTACAAACCTAAATTTCATCATCAATGGCTGCCAGACAGATTAGATGTTGAGAAAAATTTTCCGCAACCCGTTAGAGATGCGTTGACAAAAATGGGTTATAGTATTAACCAGTTGAATGCTATCGGAAGAACAGAAACAATAAAAGTGTTAGCTAACGGAAAATTTGAAGCCGTAGCCGATAACCGTGGAGATGATAGTGCGGAAGGATGGTAACGCCAATTAATAATTGATAATTAAAAATTAATAATTATGTCCTCTCTTGGGAAAGAATTTATTACATCTGCAACCAAACGATTAAAGTATTACAAAGACCTTGGCGATAAAACATTTGAACAATTAAACGATTGGGATTTTCATTACCAGCCAAATGAAGAATCAAATAGCATTGCTATTATTATTCAACACCTGTCGGGCAATATGCTGAGCCGGTGGACAAATCTTTTAGATGAAGATGGCGAAAAAGAGTGGCGGCAGCGGGATGATGAATTTGCTATTCATGATTATAACAAACAACAGTTGCTGGAGTTGTGGGAAAAAGGCTGGACTTGTTTCTTTACCGCTCTTGAATCCTTAAAGAAAAAAGAGTTAAAACTAACTATACTCATCCGTAAAGAGCCTTTGTCAGTTACTGATGCCATCATCCGGCAACTGGCACACTACCCTTACCATGTGGGGCAAATACTGCACATTGCTAAAACCATAAAAGGAAAAAACTGGAATAATCTATCCATTCCTAAGAATCAATCGCTTTATTTTAATGCTTCATCGGGTGAAACAAAGGATCCGGCGAAGAAGTTCTGATAAGGTTTGACATCCGGGATAAAAAAGCTACTTTTGCAGGCTTCACAATTTGCACCTTATTATATGAAAAGAATATACATTCTCACTACAGTCCTCTTTATTAGTCTATATGCCAGCAGCCAGGTAGAATTGGGTGTTTTTGCCGGTCCGCAAGCCACTACTGCCAATTATTCTGTACAAGGAGTTAAGCAAAAAACGTCATCAAAATATGGTTTTACTGCTGGGGCTACCCTGAAAGTGCCATTTGAAGGAAAATTATATTTTGCCCCCGCTGCTTATTACAGCATGAAAGGGTACAAAGTAACTTTCAACCGTTTTGTGTATCCACCCGGCCCCACTGCGGCTGATAATAATACCACCTTCCATTGTTTTGAACTAGCGGCATTATTGCAATATGATTTGGGCAATAACCCCGGCCATGCCTATATCAAAGCAGGCCCTTCATTAGATTTTCAAGTATTGGGGAAAGAAAAATTTAATCTTACCCCCACTGGTTTTGTTGACAGAACTATGAAATTTGGCCCCGGGGAATATGGACATTACTCTGCCAATATGCTGGCACAAGTTGGCTATGAAACAGCTGGTGGCATCATGATTTTTGCACAATACACACATGGCCTGGCCAGTCTTAATAATGCAGATGGCGGCCCCGCTATCCGTCACCGTGCCTACGGCATTTCTATCGGCAAATATCTGAACAGAAAAAAAATTGTGATAGATACGAAGAATAAGGAGTAGGAACTCTTACTGCTAAGTGGTATATATTTATATTGATGTTCAATAGATTGCTGTGCCAGAGTTTCGTAAATTGAAGAGTTTATAGGCAAGTATATCGACAGTCTCCATCTTAAAATAAAATTCACAAAATGAAACATCTACTAATTACAGTTTTTGCTTTGACATCTTTGTTTGGTTACTCCCAAGACATCCCAAAGTTTGAACTTACAAAGGATGGAGTTTCTCCCATCATTGTAAATATTGACAGCATGAGTGCTGAAGCTATCTATAAAAAAACTTT
>JANORJ010000056.1:0-3082 GCA_031415255.1 Chitinophagaceae bacterium
CGGTGTAACGGTGCCAATTTCTACAAATCCAAAACCCAGACATTCCAGTTCTCTTAGGTAACGGGCATTTTTATCAAACCCGGCACCGAGGCCTACTTTATTGGGGAATTGAATATTAATCTCGCCTAAGGCGAGAGAGTATTGGTTATTTCCTTTTGGCTTGAAAAGGCTTGTAATAAGTTTCTTTAAACCAATATTGCATAACAACTTAAGGCTGTTCATTGAAAAGTAATGCACCCATTCGGGGGAAAAGAGAAATAGAAAACGGCGAATTAAAGGGTACATAAAAAACAGGATTGTTATTTATAAGTGCCTATTTTTTCAATCACTTCTTTGCTGAAAATTTTTGTCATCATGGGGTCTTCTTCTTTCAGATTTACAAAATACCATTCCTTATCTGATTGTTCTTTTACAGCTACCATAATGCTGCTCGCCTTGATTTTTATTACACCAGTGGTTTCATCCACACTAACATTTTCTTCGCCGTATTCGGCTGCCATCGTTTTTCTCATAAATTCATTTTGTTCAGGATCGACTTTGTCAGTGGTGTCTTTTGTTTGATTGAAATTCATCAGCATGACCATCGAGTAATTGATCTTTGCATAGCTGGCATTATCCATTTCAAAAGTTGGGTAAATTTTATCCAACTTCATCGAATCAATATCTATTTTAACTTCTTCACTGTTGAAACCGTCTTTCATTGCCTGTAACAGATCTTTGCGTGACACAATGGTGAACAGTTTTGGATACACATAATCCATTATTTTTTCCAGGTTCATTTCTTCATTAAGTGTCATAAACTCAGTAAGCCGTTGCTCCATAGAGGAACCATTGTGTGCAGTTTCTACTTTCTTTTTAGAAGAACCACAGGCGCAAAAAACGAGGATTGACAGGGCGATAAGTATATTTTTCATTTTTGAGGTTTAATCAGTAACATTTTATCATTTTTAAAAGGGATAATTTTTTGCAATCTGTTTCAGGTGCTTCGAGAACTCTGGTGTGCGGGAAATACTATAACTCGTTTATTAAGAGGTCTAAAGTTTTCAATTTTATTTTCCCCTGTTCTGCCAGCTTAGTCTGTTGCAAAGCGGATAAAAAAAATTTCGCCTGTTAAACTAAGGGTAGGGTCATTTACTATTTGAATAAACTTAATATCCGCAAGTCGTTGAATTCCCTTTTTTGCCTTACTGTCTTTTATTTTTATTGAAATAATATGATTCACACTCCGATTTTTACAAAAATACACCTTCAAAAGCGAATTTAATTGATGCCGTTTAATACCTTTGATATAGAAAGTTGCATAAACAACCTTTAAATATTAATCATGCAGGAAGCATATATAATTGCCGGTTACAGAACAGCAGTAGGAAAAGCCAAAAAAGGCGGTCTTCGTTTTTATCGCCCCGATGATTTGGCGATAGAAGTCATCAAAGGATTGATGGCAACAGTGCCGCAACTGGAAAGTAAAATGGTGGATGATGTAATTGTAGGTAATGCGGTGCCAGAAGCGGAACAAGGTTTACAATTTGGCCGCATGATTTCAGCAAAAGCATTAGGTGTAGAAGTTCCCGGCATAACAATAAACCGTTACTGTGCATCTGGTTTAGAATCTATAGCTATGGCTACCGCCAAAATAAGAATGGGAATGGCAGATTGTATTATTGCCGGTGGCACAGAAAGCATGAGCCTTGTACCCACTGCCGGATGGAAAACGGTTCCATCTTATAAAATTGCCAAAGAAGACCCGGACTATTATTTAAGCATGGGATTAACTGCAGAAGCAGTGGCCAAAGATTTTAATATCAGCCGCGAAGCACAAGATGAGTTTTCTTATAACTCACACCAAAAAGCAATGGCGGCAATACAGGCTGGTAATTTTAAACCCGGCATACTACCTATTAATGTAGAAGAAGTTTATCTGGACGCAAAGGGAAAAAAGCAAACAAAAAATTATATAGTAGATACCGATGAAGGACCAAGGGCTGATACTTCTATAGCTGCATTGGCAAAATTAAAACCAGCATTTGCTGCCGGTGGTGTTGTTACCGCAGGCAATTCATCTCAAACTTCAGATGGCGCCGCCTTTGTAATTGTAATGGGAGAAAAGATGATGAATGAATTGGGATTAAAACCAATTGGAAGATTAGTGGGCTGTGCTGTTGCCGGTGTGCATCCCCGCATTATGGGCATAGGCCCGGTGGCTGCCATACCAAAGGTGTTGAAGCAAACAGCAATGAATCTGTCGCAAATTGATTTAATAGAATTGAATGAGGCTTTTGCCTCTCAGGCATTGGCTGTAATTAGAGAAGCCGGACTTGATGCTGCCAAAGTAAATATCAACGGAGGTGCTATTGCACTCGGTCATCCATTGGGCTGCACTGGTGCCAAACTTACTATTCAAGTGCTGGGTGATATGAAGCGATTAAATAAAAAATATGGAATGGTGTCGGCCTGTGTAGGCGGTGGGCAGGGTATTGCCGGTATCATTGAAAATTTATAATAGCCTATCAAGCAAAATAATTGAAGCCGGTTGTATTAACAGCCGGCTTTTTATTGGCTGAAATACAGTCCCAATCGTGGTTTTACTATGCTAAGAAGTTCATTTTCATAGTAATATTTATTAAAAAAAGATTAAACCAATTTGTATCTTTAAAGTCAGTATTCATCGCTGAACCAAAATCATCGCTATGGACAGAAGAGACTTCCTGACTGCTAAACGCAGAAAAAAGCCTGCTGCATCTTTGCAGGCATCCCGCAATATTACTTCTGGTATCAATCCCTACTCCGGTTCGTGGACGGAAAACGAGATTGTACACCTGCTTAAACGTACCATGTTTGGTGCTAGGAAAGCAGATGTTGATTATTTTAAAACAAGGACCATGAGCCAGTCGGTGGATGAATTAGTAAATCCAACTGCACCTCAGCCTTCACCCCCTATTAAGGAATATGTCACATCTACCCAACCGGGAACACCTGATGCAAACATTGCACAAGGCACTACCTGGGTTAATGATATTAATAACGATGGTACTGTTCAGTCACAAAGAAGAGGATCTTATAAAAAATGGTGGACCGGAGTATT
>JANORJ010000057.1:0-5647 GCA_031415255.1 Chitinophagaceae bacterium
TTCATCATATTAAAAATGATAGACAATTCATTCATCAACGCTATATTCAAATCCCGCTGCGTATTCTCAATAATTTTGGCCGCTTCTGCCACTTTGATAGACGATGCCCTATGCACACCAGCAGTAACCACCAGTTCATACGTTTTTGAAATCTCTTCCAACGATTCTGCATCACAACCTGACGCTACTTTAACGATAGAAGCTAATGTATGATTCTTATCTCCCGGATTAATTCTTTCTGGTGAATAACCGAGCTTAAAATCAATAATATTTTTCAACCCGGATAATTTTTCAATTATCGGCAGACAATCTTCTTCTGTGCAGCCAGGATAAACAGTTGATTCAAACACTACATAATCTCCCTTCTTAATAACCTTTCCAATAGTCTCTGATGCTTTTTGTACGGGTACAAGATCGGGAACGTTATGTTCGTCTACAGGAGTAGGAACTGCTACAATAAAAAAATTGGCTTCCCGCAGCACATCCAACGAATCAGTAAAGACAATATCACATCCTTCAAAAGCTGATGCTTCTAATTCATTACTAGGGTCTATGCCCCTGCGCATCATATCTATACGTTTAGGATTAATATCAAATCCGATTACAGATATTTTTTTTGCAAACTCCAATGCAATGGGCAGTCCCACATAGCCTAACCCTATTAAAGCAAGCTTGGCTTTTTTGTCAACAAGTTCCTGATACATTTTTTAGTAAGGATTAAATATTTGAATGAAATGTTTTTAAAATTATTTATTGATAAACTCCAAGACTTTATTACTTATAAACTGCAACTGCTCTTCATCCATCTCTGTATGAATTGGTAATGAAATTACCCTGTCGGTCAGCCAATCAGTTACCGGCATTGATTGTGTTGCGGTATTAAAATGCTCAAACATTTTTTGTTTATGCCCCGGCACTGGGTAATAAATCATAGCAGGGATATTATTATCGGCCAGAAATTGTTTCAACCCATCACGGTCAACTCCTTCTAGTGTCAGGGTATATTGATGAAAAGCATGGTTGGAATAAGCAGCCCTGAATGGTGTTTTAATTTTAGGATGATTGGCAAATGCTTTGTCATAAAAATCAGCCGCTTTTCTTCTTGCTGCAATGTATTCATCGAGATGCCTTAATTTAATATCAAGAATAGCAGCCTGAATAGAATCTAACCGGCTATTGCATCCCACCACATCATGATAGTATTGTTTGCGCTGACCATGATTGGCAGTAATTTTTAATTCAACCGCCAGCTCATCATTATTAGTAAACATAGCCCCGCCGTCACCAAAAGCACCTAAGTTCTTGGAAGGATAAAAAGAAGTAGTGCCGATATGACCAATAGTTCCTGTTTTCTTTTTAGTGCCATCAGAGAAAGTATAATCACAGCCAATAGCTTGTGCATTATCTTCAATTACATACAGGTTATGTTTTTTTGCAATTGCCATAATTTCTTCCATAGGTGCTGCATGCCCGTACAAATGAACCGGGACTATTGCTTTTGTTTTGGAAGAAATCGCTTTTTCAATGGCGGAAGGATCAATGCAAAAAGTTTGCGGATCTACTTCCACAAATACAGGTGTCAGCCGCAACAAGGCAATTACTTCTGTAGTTGCGATGTAAGTAAATGACGGTGTAATAACTTCATCGCCGGGTTGCAGACCCAATGCCATCATGGCTATCTGTAAGGCATCGGTTCCATTGCCACAAGGAATAGTATGCTTTGCACCGATATATTGTGAAAGGTTAGTTGAAAAGTCCTGTACAATTTTACCGTTAATAAAAGCAGAACTTTCCATTACATCTGTAACGGCTTTATCAATCTCGGTTTTTATCTTGTGATACTGTGTATTCGTGTCCACCATCTGGATTGGTCTCATTCGGTATTTTTTAGCTTTAAATGTGCTGCCTGCCCTACAGCTTGTTTATAAATTATAAGTAGGCCGCAAAAATAGCAAAATAAGGGTAGTTTACCCGATTGCTTTTACATTTGCTTCTTATTTATAACCAACCCATTGTCAGTATTTTTCTACAATATTTTTCTGTGGCTTTTTAAAGCAGGCACCCATGTCGCTTCTTTGTTCAATCCTAAAGCGAAAAAATGGGTGCAGGGGAGAAAAAATATATTTAAAAAACTGGAACAAGCTATTCCCCAAAGTGAGAAAATAATCTGGATGCATTGCGCCTCACTCGGAGAATTTGAGCAAGGAAGGCCTGTATTAGAAAAACTCAAGGCACAATGCACGGGACACAAGATATTACTAACCTTCTTCTCCCCTTCTGGCTACGAAGCACAGAAAAACTACAAGGGTGCCGATTGGGTTTTTTATCTGCCGATGGATAGCCCGGGGAATGCTAAACGTTTCCTGGAAATCGTACATCCTTCACTTGTCATCTTTGTCAAGTATGAATTCTGGTATTATTATCTGAAGAAAATAAAATATCGAAATATTCCCCTGCTATTAATTTCTGCGCTGTTCAGAAAGGAAATGTCGTTTTTTAAATGGTATGGAAAGTTGCAGCGAAAAATGCTTTCTCGGTTTGATCATTTATTTGTGCAGAATGCTGAATCAAAAAAATTGGTGGATGAAATTGGATTGGCACAAATCTGCTCGGTTTCCGGCGATACAAGATTTGACAGAGTAATTGAAATAGCATTATCTGCAACAGCAATTCCTGAAATTGAAAAATTTATTGGCGACAGCAAAGTAATTATCGCCGGTAGCACTTGGCCAGAAGATGAAGAAATTTTGCAAAAAGCATTTTTAGGAATTAGTAACCCTTCATTAAAATTCATTATTGCACCACATGAAATAAACGAGAAACATCTTAGCTCTATTAAAGAACTTTTTCCAAATTCAATTTTGTTCTCCGAACTTCCCACTTCCCACTCCCCACTTCCCACTTGCTTGGTAATTGACAACATTGGAATGCTTTCCAGACTATACAAATATGCTTACATCGCTTACATTGGCGGCGGATTGAGAACGATGGGTGTGCATAATGTATTGGAAGCTGCTGTGTACAATAAACCTGTTCTCTTCGGCCCCTTCTATCACAAATACACGGAGGCCATAGGTCTTGTACAAGCCGGAGGTGGTTTGCCTTTTAATGATCCCAAAAAGAATGGAGTGATGCTTGGGGAATTAATTGAAGCATTGCTGATAAATGAAGAGGAATATAATTACCGGAGTGCTGCCGCAGGCAATTTTGTGCAATCAAATAAAGGAGCTACGCAAAAAATAATTCAATTCATTCAGGAAAAACGTCTCTTGACCAACTGATCAAAAAGCTGAACAGACGGCAGCTCATTATTCCAGCCTAATTTTAATTTCAATTCTCTGCTGATCCAATATTCAGCTTCTGCATAAATATTAAAACTATTGATGGTTTTAATACTGCGTTCATACATATTTTCATCGCCACGAAACAATTCATTGATAAAAAGAAAGCGGTCATTAATGCCTACTGCTTTGCGAAGATCTTTTACCGGGGTTTCCTTTAATATTTCTATCAGCTCCGTTTTCCCTTGTTTTAATTTATCATTTAACGATTCGCCTTGTGCTGTTGCATCGTTTACTTCTTTTTCTTTGGGTTGATTTGAAAATGTAGGAATTTCAGTCATCGGGTCAAATACCATATCCAACTGACCGTTTTTTTGTACTACAGAAAGAGTGCCATTGTCCACCAACACGGTTTCCTTTACTTCTTGTATTGTTGTCTCTTTAATGTCATGTACTACCTGAAGTGGTTTCGGAGCATATCTTTCATGCACAGAAGCAATTGCACCAATCATATTTCCTGCCGGAAGCATTACAGCTACTTTAGCGGTACCAAGGCTTTGTTGGTTATTGGTTTGCAGTTTTGTTAACTCAAATTGCAGCAACTGAACAGTACCCAACAGCAGATTAGGTTCGGCTTTTTGTTCAAATTGTTCTTTTAATTTGCTGATAAGTGCTTCAATTCGTTCCATTGTGTATTTTTGAATCGCTGATTAAGTTGATTAAACGGATTTCGCAGATACGACCCTGCTCATTTGCCAATTTCGGATATATCTGTGCAATCAATCCAAATCCGTTAATCAGCGGTTTAAAATTACAAACAGTTTGCCAATAAAGTCAACTCATTCCAGAATACCTAAATCTTAACAATGTTTATTGAACCCAATACAAGCGGCGAACGCCGGGGAAGTATAGAAGTGATTTGCGGCTCTATGTTTAGCGGGAAGACCGAAGAACTCATTCGCCGGCTAAAAAGAGTAAAGATTGCCAACCTTAAAGTGGAAATATTTAAACCCGCCATTGATGTTAGATATGATGCTGTAAAGATTGTGTCGCATGATGCTAGCGCCATTCAATCCACTCCCATTGATAACTCGCAGAAAATACTGCTGATGGCCGAAGGAGATATTGATGTAATAGGCATTGATGAAGCTCAATTCTTTGATGAAGAAATAGCCAATGTGTGTGATGAATTAGCTTTTCGGGGCATCCGGGTTATTGTGGCGGGACTGGATATGGACTATCTGGGCAAACCTTTCGGACAAATGCCTTTTATAATGGCAAAAGCCGACTATGTAACCAAACTCCATGCTATCTGTATGCAATGTGGCAATATGGCCAATTATTCATACCGAAAAATACCGAATGACGATCAGGTGATGCTGGGTGCAACAGATGTTTACGAACCAAGGTGTCGAAAATGTTATGATACAAAATGATCAGGCTGTCTCAAAAGTATTTTCAACACTGAGATACAGAGAAAAAGAGCTACACAGAGTATTGGTAAACAGTTTAATCTTCTCTGTGAAACTCTATCAACTCAGTTCCTCTGTGTTAAAATTTTTCTTTTTTGCGACGACCCTATCATTACTGCCTTAATTTATTAGTTCCGGGCTTTGCCTTTTATCTTGGTTTTGCCCTTCATCTTCATCGACATTCCGTTTGTCTCAGTAGTCATTTTGATATCCTGATCGGCAGTAACTACCAACCCAGTTTTACTATCTACTACTATTGTACCTGTTATATCACCTGACATTTTCATTTTCTCATTTGTTGATTCCATTTTGGTCGCTTCCTCCAGTGTCACCATTTCACCTTCTATGTCTGTCACTTTATAGGTTGAATTGTATTTACCTGCCATCGGGCCGCTTACATCAGATTTTTTTTGCCAGGTATCACCCACTTTTACTTCTTTATTAGGAAAGATATACAAGAACCTATCGAACTGCCCTTGCATATTTTTAGCATTAAATTGGTCATCAAATTGTTTTCTCATTTTCTCTTTTTGTTCTTCATCCAGCCCCAGTGAATCAACAATCTTAGCTGCCATATTTTCAAAGCCTGTTACTTCCTGTACTTTTCCTTCGGCATCAACTTTCATCGTAAACTTCTGGCCTTTGATGGCCCCGAATATAGAGTTGATCATCTTTATTGGGTCTTTACCATCATCAGTTGCGTCCGTACTGGGAAGTGGCTTATCTGTATCCACATCAATATTGAAACCGCCGAAGCCCATTTTCATTTTAAACCGGTCAATCGTACTGCTAATGGTTTTCGTATTCCCGTCATCTTCTGAAACATCCATAGAATAGTAGGCCGACATATCCATCTGCATATTTTGCCCCATCATTTCCTGGTCTATATTGGAA
>JANORJ010000058.1:0-2954 GCA_031415255.1 Chitinophagaceae bacterium
ATATTTTTCCAGTTACTACCACCGTCAGTCGTTTTCCAGACACCACCACCAGTGGCCCCGAAGTAAAAGGTGTTTTTGTTTTTATAACTCCCGGCTACCGCAGCACTTCGTCCGCCACGAAATGGGCCTACTAAACGATACTTCTGGTTTTTTAGCAATAGATCTTCTTGATCAGAAGCTATAGCTGGAGTAGCTGTTTTAGTTTTTTGGGCAGCAAGGTTAAAGATGATAGCGGTGCTGAATAGCAATAAAAAAAACTTTCTCATATGTTAACAATTAGAAAGATGAATGTACGAATTGTCGGCCGCAAAAAATAATAGCTACCCTTAAAAGGATAGCTATTGCACACATATTTTTTTATGTTATCAAAACCCTTTCTTTTCCCCCGACGGTATCAGACCTTCCTTTTTTAATCCATCTGTAACCTGTTTGTCATACTTCTTCAATATCTGTTCGCTGGTTTGTTCTTTCTTTTTTAATTCTGCCTGTAATACAGGGACTCGCTGCACCTGCATATTAGATGGGGCAGCTTCCTGGCCACTTACACCGCTATACAATTCTGTAATTTCTTCCCGCAATCTTTTTTCGTCAGCAAAAACAGATTTTTGTTTGGTCGCCAAACATTCTGCCCTCAGCTTTTCCAGTTCATCATTATATGCCACCATTGTTCTTTTTAGGGTGGAGTCTTTCACTTTGCTAAGATTATCCTTTATTAATTTTTGTTTAGCGTTAATGGTATCAACCACGGCAGCGAGTTGCTCATGCATTTTATAAACCTCCATTGCTGTTTTGTATTGCAACTTTCTGTCTTCAAGTGTGAAGTTTTTATCGGCGGGGTCATGTACCAACTTTACTTTTGATGTATAAGTTGAGTCGCCCACTTTTAATTTAATGGTATAATCCCCTGGCAATACCATTGGTGCAAGAAAACCACCGAAGTCAATTTTGGCACCACCTGAAGCAATTTTTGGTGGCTTCATACTCAGGTTCCATTGTACCAGGTTCACACCTTTGCGTTTGCCGCCGGGTATTGATTGAATTAATTTTCCTCCGGCATCATACACTTCTACTTTTACATCGCCGCTGCTAATCCTGTCTTTCAAATAATATTTTATAGGTGGAATAGATGGTGGATTGGGTGCTACCCAGCCACCAGTGCTTGGAAAACCACCATTACCAAATTGTCCCATGGTTAATGTGATTGGCTCAGCAGGAAATAAAACCACATCCTTTTCAGCAGTTTCCTTTTTCATGTTTCTGATGGGAGAAATATCATCTACAATCAAAATTCCCCGGCCATGTGTAGCCACAATCAAATCATGTGTACGGGGATGAATCTGAATATCTCTTGCCAATACATACTCCGGTATTTTATTTTTCATACGGAACCAGTTTTGGCCACCATCAAGTGTTGCAAACAAACCCATCTCCGTACCTAAGAAAAGCAGGTCTTTGTTTATCGGGTCTTCCTTTATTTTATGAGCAAAGCCGGTGAATTCGGTGCTACTCATCATTGTCCAGGTTTTACCCATATCAACAGAACGGCCGAGGTAAGTTTTATGATCGCCATACATGTGATTATCAAAAGTGGCATACACAATTTTCTTATCAAATTTTGATGGCTCAATACTGCTGACCCATGTTTGAGAAGGGATGCCTGTTTTTGCATAATTAGCCGCAACATTCACCCATGTTTTGCCTGCATCCAATGTGTATTGCAAGTTGCCATCATCTGTTCCGGCCCATATTATTTTTTCATCTAATGGCGATTCTGCAAGGGTGAAAATGGTACAATGATTTTCTGCGGAAGTATTGTCTGCACTTAAACCACCGCTATTTTCCTGCTCCTGTTTCTTTTTATCATTGGTTGTTAAATCAGATGATATACGGGTCCAGTTTTTACCCTGGTCGTTTGATTTATAGAGGTACTGGCTTCCCATATACAAATTCTTTTTATTGGCAGCACCAATTACAATAGGTGTATTCCAGTTCCATCTCAACTTTTCTTCATTGAGTGCCTGCTGTGGTTTTATGTTTACTGCTTTTGTTGCGGTAAGATTAATGCGATTGATATTGCCGCCCTGCGATTCTGCATAGGCAATGTTGGGATTGGTAGGATCTGGCTGTACCCAAAAACCATCACCTCCATTAATTGATTTCCACATACCGTTGCTTACACCACCTGCTGCGGCAGATGGACCCACCCAGCTACCATTATCCTGCAAGCCACCATATATATTGTATGGCTTTTTATCATCCACCGCTGCATGATAAAATTGCCCGACCGGTAACGACTGCACAAAACTCCAGGTGGCTCCTTTATCCAAACTGATATAAACTCCCCCATCGGTACCGAGGTAAAGTTGATTGGTGTTATTGGGATTGATCCATAACGCATGATGATCGCTATGCACCCATCCCCCTTCATTACTGGCATCGGCAAATGAATAACCTCCATCGCTGGAATAAGAAAATGATAGTGCAGGGCGGTACACCCTTTTTGGATCTTTCGGGTCAATAACAATAGTAGAAAAATAAAACGGTCTTGACACCACATTAAATGTTGCACTTTGCTTTTTCCAGTTCTCTCCACCATCTGCTGAAATATACAAACCTGTTTCATTTGCTTCAACAATGGCTACTAAATTTTGCGGGGCACTTGGGGCCATTGTAAACGCAATTCTGCCAAACGGTTTTGCAGGCAATCCATTTTTTATTTCTTTCCATGTTTTTCCACCATCGGTGCTTTTCCAAAAGCCGCTGCCATTACCACCGGAATTAAAAGCATATGGTTTGCGACGAAACTCCCAGGTGGATGCATAAACTGTATCAGGATGCTGGGGATCTACTGCTACATCGGCACAACCAGCATCTTCACTAATAAATAAAATTTTTTCGAAATTTTTTCCTCCGTCGGTTGACTTATACAAACCTCTTTCTTTACTACTGCTCCA
>JANORJ010000059.1:0-1758 GCA_031415255.1 Chitinophagaceae bacterium
AGCTCAACCGGGTCGCCATAAAAATCAAAAGAAATTGGGGTATAGGTAGCCTGGCCAATCAAATTTTTAGGCAAAAGGCTTATAAAAAGCAATAGGGATAATATGAAACACCTTGTTTTCATGGTAGACAAGCAGTTTAAAGCTACAAAAAATTAACAATAAGGTAATATTAAGTTTTTGGAGGTTGAGGATTTATCCTTATTTCAGCATTTGGGTTGTCATTTTTTGATAATCCTAACTTAATCTTGCTCTAACAGCCACATAACATTCCACTGGCATCTTTACATCAGTTCTTATTATCTATAGTCTTGAAATCGCATCTATCTTGTAAGTAAGTAATTCCCGCCAGGTGCAGATTTTCTCATGCAGTTACCACCCCGCAGCAGGACAGGCTCGGGGTGGTTTTTTTATGCGATAAAGAAATTTAATTGTCAAAGAAGGAAACTGAGCATACCAGAAGGGGTGGCAAGCAGAGGACTATTGGTGGGTTTTTCCTGTTCCGAAAAAAGATGCTCTAAGCATTGATCGGTACTACTACGATAGTTTACTTGTACATTTTGAGGGGATTGAATCCATTTAATAAACTGATCTTCAAAATCATGACTGATTTTTTTCAGGCAGGTAACACCCATCTCTTGTAAGGCAGCAGCATTACATTGCTGCTCATACTGACCTTTGATAGGTATGCACAACAATTTTTTTCTAAGTGCAATGCTTCAGCAGGTGTTTCAAAACCGGCACCTGTAACAATACCGGTGCAATTAATAAGGCTTTTATTGAACCGGATTTTATCAACAGGGAAAAAATGAATATTGCGAAACTGATAAGGCTGTTTTGTTTCCCGGCAAAAAACTTCAAACCGGGTATCGGTAAGTGGCTTCAGTATATCTTTAAGTTGCTGCTCGCAAAAGGAAGGAAGATAAACGGTAATATATTTCTTATCCAATGGGTCGGCTTCTAAGATTTCTTTTTTTATTATCGGAGGGAAAATAAAATCATCATATTTTTTGAAATGAATCCCAATATAACGGCTTGCTTTGGCATAATTTTTCAACACCCATTCACCTGTGATGCTTCTTTTTTCAGGTCTTGGTGTATTATCTGATTGAAAACTGGCTTGGTGTCCGAAGTTAACAGATGGAATTCCCTTTTTGGCACAAGCTGCTGCAGTGATATATTCAAAATCATTTATTACCAGTTGATATTTTTCTACTGGTAACTCTCTTATTTCTTTTTTTAATCTTGATAGTTGAAATGCTTTTGTTATCTGCCAGTAATCCAATCCGCCAGTGCAATTATAATAAAGGCTTAACCCTTTACTACGGTATTTAATAGGTGCATCCAAAGCAAGGTTACTATTGTCACCACTTAAAAAAATATCAACCTTTCCATAGTGCTGCAGGTAGGGTAGTAGTTCCATGGCCCTGCTAATGTGTCCGTTTCCTGTTGCCTGTACAGCATAAAGTATTTTCATTGTATTGATTTATTATTAGCGAAGCGAATTAATAAACAAACTCTTCCTTTATTATCGCCTGAGCCACAAGAGATCTCACAAACAGGCAGTATTTTTACAGTTGGAAAAATACTGCCACAATTTGAAGATGTAAAAATTGAGCAATATCCAGCAGTCGCAGAATCTGTACTGGAATTAGCAAATCTACAAAGCAGAAATAAAGATCAATACCAACTAAAATTAACGCTTAAAGCCAACACCAAACAGCCTGAAGGATATACACTTACAACTACAGCTATGGAAGC
>JANORJ010000060.1:0-2049 GCA_031415255.1 Chitinophagaceae bacterium
GTCATCATTTCTGCCAGTGGCATGGCCGATGCCGGTAGGGTAAAGCATCATATAAGTAATAATATTGAGAACAGCCGTAACACTATTTTATTGACCGGCTACTGCGAACCCCGTTCACTCGGTGGCCGCTTAATGGCTGGCGAAAAAGAAGTTGGCATTTATGGGGTGAAGCATGAAGTAAATGCTGAAATTGGAGCCATCCGCAGCATGAGTGCCCATGGCGATTATGAAGATCTTTCTCAATGGCTGGCTTGCCAGGATATGAAACAGGTGAAAAAATTATTCCTCGTTCATGGTGAGTATGACGTACAACTAGATTTTCAAAAATGGCTTATCAAAAAAGGATTTGCTGATGTACAAATTCCGGAACAGCACTTCGAGATTGGTTTAACCTGATTCTGACAATTTCAAGACAGAGCAGCAACACTTTCACATCTCTTTAGTAATCCCTGCACAGTATTTGACGTTTATAGTATGGTATAAATTTTATCACACTTTAAACGTTATAAATATGAAGAACAATCTAAATTCCGATGGCTATCGGAAGTGGAGTGGATTTATAGCCGTCGTCTTCTTGTTAGCAAGTTGTGGCACCACAGCACATATAGAAAAAGACGACAATGCTGATTTTAGCCGTTACAAATCTTTTGCCTGGATAGATAAGGATGGCGAAGGGAAAAACGATGCAAATAAAAAGAACGATCTGACCGAACAGCGTATCAGGGATGCTGTAAACAACGAACTGGAAAAGACTGGTTGGAAAGAGGTGAAAAACAGACCCGATGTTTTACTCAGTTATGATGTGTTGGTGGAAAGGGGAACAAAGGAAAGTACTAACCCTGTGTACACAAGATCCACTTCCCGGGTAGTGTATAACCCTTACACTCGTCGCTATGCTACCATTTATTATCCTTCACAATTTGCAGGATATGAAAGAGATGAACGGACAATCCGGGAAGGCACAGTTACCATTTCTATGATTGATTCAAAAACGGATAAAACGGTTTGGCAGGGCTGGACAACAGATGAAGTAAACAGCAAAAACCTTACGACTAAAGAAATTCAGAATAGTGTAAAATCAATCTTTAAAAAATTTGATGTAGCAAAGAACTAATTTTCAATAGGACGGTTACGGACACAGCCTCCCTGCTAATTGCCGGGAGGTTTTTTGTTTTTCGATTCTTTTTATTGTATCAAATGAGTTCTGCTTTTCAATATATATGAACTAAGTTTACCACAGGTGGAGATCTTCTTAAATTACATCAGCTGAGCAATATAATTTAAATATATAATATACATCTAATAGACTATTGGTTTTAGCATCTTGTTAATTTTCTTATCACATGTTGTCGTAGGCGGCAATTTTTTTTGTACGAAATAATACAATCAATTGTAATAAAATGATAAAGAAACTGGTCTCATTATTTGTATACTTCTCATTTTTTGTATTCACGGCAATCAGTCAATCAAAAAATGACTATGAAAAAGCAGTAGCATTAGCCACTGAAGCTAATCAGCAATTAATAAACGGCGAAGTTAAAACGGCAGATTCTTTAATAAATGAATCCATCTCAGTATATCCTACTAAGGCGATTTTTGAATATGCTAAAACTTTATGCCGTTTTTCGGATATTGGTGCCGCAAATGAATTGATGGATAAAGCTTACGAGAAAGTAGCATTGTTCCCACTTAAAAAGATTCTTGTTTTGGAGGCATTGGCTTTAAAATTGAAAGATTTTAAAAACGGTGCGGTAGTTAGGGAGTATGAATTAGCAAGGGCATTATTCTATTTTGGACATGAAGCCTACTTGGTAAATAAGGAATTTGGTGGAAAAAAAAGAATGGAGAAAATTCTTGAAAAGCTTGTCGCATTAAAATTTGAACGGTTAGGTATGCTTGATGAAGGTTATGGGCAACGGGAATATTTCAACATTGAGCTTGCCATGGCAAAAAAAGAGTATAATAAGGCAATCAGTTTTGTAAACGACATGAAGTACCCTGAAATAGCCCGAAAAACCATTTTACAAAAAGTGTATTTCGAAAGTGGGG
>JANORJ010000061.1:0-4601 GCA_031415255.1 Chitinophagaceae bacterium
TGATGCCGGAAATGAATGGCTTTGATGTAGCAGCTGTGTTGAAGAATGATCCTAACACAATGGATATACCAATCATCGTATTATCGGTGGTGCAGGATAAAGCAAGAGGTTTTCGGATTGGTGTAGATAGGTATTTGACAAAACCAATTGATACTAATCTGCTGTTTAATGAGATTGGCAGTTTGCTGGAGCAAGGCAAATCGAAAAAGAAAGTAATGATAGTGGATGAAGACTCCGGTGCCGTGAAAACATTGACAGATGTACTTACCACAAAAGGATACGAAGTAACGGAGTCAGTAGAAAAAGAACTGGTAGAGAAAGCAATTGCTAATCAGCCAGACATTATTATTATTAATTCTGCACTAAGTGGCAAACATGATATTGTACAAACCTTGCGTTTTGAAAAAGGGCTTGAGAATGTATTGTTTGTTGTGTACCAATAAGAAAAAAATTTATAAAATGCAAAAATACAAGATTTGAGTTTTGAACCACAATAGAAACATAGACACATAGGGTTTTCAAATAGTATATCTATGTGTGTATTTCTCTGTGCCACTATATCCTATGTAGTTCAAAGAAAATAATTTTCCTGATTAAAAATGAATTCTGAATTATTAAATAAATAAAAATGGAACATAAAATTTTAATCGTAGATGATGAGGCACATATCCGGATGCTGATCGGGCAAACATTGGAAGACCTGGAAGATGACGGCGTAGAATTTTTAACCGCCGAGAACGGGGAAATTGCGTTGGAGATTATCCAAAAAGAAAATCCACAATTGGTATTTCTAGATGTGATGATGCCGAAGATGAACGGTATGGAAGTATGCAGGCGGGTAAAAAAAGAATTGGGAATGGATAAAGTTTTTATTGTGTTACTCACCGCTAAAGGTCAGGAAACAGACCGCCAAAAAGGGTTGGATGTTGGTGCCGATGTATATATGACCAAACCATTTGACCCTGAAGTGCTGCTGAATAAAGCAAAAGAAGTTTTAGGTATTTCGTAATTGATAATAAATCAACTGTTCATTAAAAATAATCGTACCGACTCTCAATACCTGAAACAAGCATGGCTCAACCAACATTAAAATCATTACTAGGCAAAAGAAGTGAAACAACTGCCTGGCTGCAACAATGGACAGCAATAACAAAATCAGATATTGTTGTTGAAGACAGTCAGCACAATCTTTTATTTGGCACTGCATTAACTAATGAACAACAAACTTTCCCAGTAACATTAGACGGTGAAATTGCTGGCTATGTAATAGGAACTGATACGGCAGCTATCATCGCTTCACTTTTATCACTGTTGCTGCAAAAAGAATCGGAGAAAAAAAAGCTGGGAACAGAAGTGCTCAACTTATACCAGGAGCTGAACGTTATTTATAATTTTTCAGAAAAATTAACTGAGACCATTGATCCGGATGTAATTGCACAACTAACATTAGAGCAGGCCATACATTCTATACCTTCCCACAGCGGAGTAATAGTGCTTTGGGATGAAGAAAGCAGACAGCTTACAATACCAGCCTCATCAGGAGAATCACTTTTCAATGAAACGGGGCTTAGCACCAACAGCGGCATCCTTCTAAAAATTGGTTTGAGTGGTCAGTCAGAAATTATGAGTGATTTATCTGTACTAAAAGAGAAAGGAATTATTGAAAAGGATGTACACTCACTTATTTATGCTGCTATGAAAGTAAAGCACCGCATCTTAGGCGCTATTATTCTTGCTGGTAAAAATGCTGAACAATATTCTGCCGCCCATCTTAAGTTACTGGTTACACTGGCGTTGCAATCTTCTACTGCTATTGAAAGTGCCATGTTGTATGAAAAAAATATTCGGGAAGTGCGGGAAAGAGAAGAAGCCATTCTGCGAATTCACGAAGTGACTAAAAAATTTGTGCCCAATGAATTTATCCGGTTATTAGGCAAAGAAACATTGACCGATGTAAAACTCGGTGACCAGGCAGAAAAAATTGTAACTGTTTTATTCACTGACATCCGGGATTTTACTTCGCTTTCGGAAAAGATGACGCCGGATGAAAATTTCAGGTTTGTATCTTCTTTCAATGAAAGACTTGGACCAGTTATCCGTTTGCATCAGGGATTCATTAATCAGTATCTCGGCGATTCAATCATGGCCATATTTCCTCGCCACCCGGACGATGCACTGAATGCTGCGGTAGGTATGCAAAAAGCGGTGCATGAATTGAATGTAGAACGACAATTACAAGGACTACCAATAATAAAAGCCGGCATCGGTATGCACACCGGCCCGTTGATCATGGGTATTACTGGTGATGAAAACCGGTTGGATGCAGCCACTATTTCTGACACAGTGAATACGGCAGCACGGATTGAAAGTCTTACCAAATACTACAGATCCCCATTATTATTAAGTGGTGAAACACTACGCCAAATAAGTGAGCATAGCAATTATCATTTAAGGCATTTGGGTAAAGTGCAGTTGAAGGGTAAACAAAACCTGCTGAGTATTGTAGAATGTATAAATGGTTATCCTGAAGAAAACCTAGTAAAAAAAGTAACTACTTTATCACATTTTAGTGAGGCGATGGATTATTATCTTGAGCAGCATTTTGAAAATGCCATTCAGTTATTCCAAATTATCATTGCTAAAGACCCGGATGATCTCACCGCTATTTTCTTTATGGATAATGCATTGAAGTATCTTAAAAACGGGGTGCCTGAAAACTGGACCGGTGCGGAGGAGATGTTAGTTAAGTAAGGCCGTTGTAAATAATTGTCTGACAAAATTAATGCTTATGCCTTCGCTTAATAAGGCCACCTGATGCTTCTTTAATAGTATTAGCAAATACAAATGCCTTAGGATCCACATCACGAATAAGATTATTTAATTTACGCAGCTCCAACCGGGTGATAACGGTAAATATAATATCGCAGTCTGCACTTACTTCAAAATTGCCCGGTAAAAAACCCCGTTCACCTTTATAAACTGTTATGCCTCTTCCCATTTTATTTACTATTTCATATTTGATAGCTTCACTTTCACCAGAGATAATGGTAACACCAGTGTATGCCTGCAAGCCTTCTACTACATAATCTATACTGCGGGTGGCAGCAAAATAGGTAAGCATTGAATAAAGTGCATTCTCTATACCCACTTCTAAAGCAGCAATTGTGAAAATGAGAATATTAATACCTAATATGATTTCTGTAATAGTAAATGAAGTTCTTTTTAATGTGTATAAAGCAAGTACTTCTATACCATCCAATGCAGCACCAGCTCTCATTACTAATCCAATACCAATACCCAGAAAGACACCACCGAAAATGGAGATCAGTAATTTATCATCTGTTAGGGCATAACTTGGAAGCAGCGTAAGACAAACTCCCAACAACAACACACTGATAAATGTTTTAAAAGCAAAACTTTTACCTACAGAAAAATAGCTAATGATAACGAGTGGAAGATTAAAAGCGATGATTACAACAGCCAAATTAAAATGATACACTTCATGCACCAGCAGCGAAACACCTGTAATGCCACCATCAAAAAAATGGTTCGGCACTAAAAATTCTTTTAGTGCAAAACTGGCGATAACAACACCCACAAAAACAAATAGAGCATCCTGAATTATTTCGGCGGTGGTAAGTTTGTGCGAATGCCGGTGATTAGCGGTTATACCAGCTTTTATTTTCTGCAATACAACCTGCTTCTGTGGTTCTCTTTCCTGTTTGGCAGTGTTTGTAAAATAGCTGTGTGCCGATAAAAAGTCAGCCTGCTTTATCTGCCATTCGGTTTTTGTTTTTACCTGCCCTGTTTTTTTAAATTCAGTAAATATTTTATCAGCATACTCATCATACTTATCAGTGCCGAGGTAGAACAAATCAGCATCGCAAAGATATTTTCCCAACTCTTCCTTTGGAGATTGTGGAAGCCTGGTGGCCATTATCATACTACAGATCAAATCAATCTGTGCTGGAGTGTAGCCATAATCGGGCAGGTATTTTTTGGAAAGTTTACAAGAAATTTCTTCATGCTTATTATGATTTTCTAAAAAACCAGCATCATGAAAAAGGGCGGCGGTTTTTAGTAACAGTAATTCATCCCCCGCTATTCCTTCTGCTGTTGCCATGTGTTCCGAAGCAGCAATAACATTTTTGGTATGTTCTACATTATGATAGGTAAGCCAGGCCGGTAATTCTTTCTCCAGCTTGTTCATCAGAAACGAATAAACCTGTTCGTATTGCATGGATGAAGAATAAATAAGAGATTAAAATTAATCCATCACATTATAAATAACCATCGGGGTTGCTTTATGTTTCAATTCCACCTCTCCCACCCGCTGGCAATTAAATGATTCTTTTACTTTCCCGTAAGCTTTTTCGTTGATAATAATCTGATCAGGGTTGGCCACTGATTGTAATCGTTGTGCTGTATTCACTACATCGCCAATTACAGTATAATCCAGCCTGCGAAGACTGGAGGAACCAATATTGCCCGAAATCATTTCACCACTATTAATACCAATAGAAACTTTAGGGGCAAAGAATATATTACCGGATTCGTTGGGGAGTTCTGCAATTTTTCTTCTTACAGTAAGACAGGCATCA
>JANORJ010000062.1:0-3521 GCA_031415255.1 Chitinophagaceae bacterium
TCTAACGGAATCATTTTTTGCGAGGAGTGATCAATAGTGAAACGAAGCAGGTAAGAAAAATTATCAAGGTATTTATCCGCATCCTCATACTGCTGCTGATGAATGAGGGATTTGATAGAGTTGAGACAATTAAATACAAAATGAGGATTGATCTGTGCTTTTACAGCCTGTAGTTCAAGATCGGTTAGTTTTTGCTGTGCTGCTAACTGCTCTACAGCTTTTTCTCTTTTGTTGCGGTTGCTTTTCTGCAACAAATAAAAAAGCAGACCACCAACTGCTGCCACCAACAATGCCATAAACCACCATGTTTGCCACCAGGCCGGGTGGATGATGAACTTAAAATTACTTATCATGGGAGAGGCTTTGCCATTAGCATCAATTGCCCTGAAATCAATACTGTAATGACCGGGTTTTAATTGTGGTAATTCGAGTAACCCATTGTTGTTATTCTGCCAGCCTGCATTATTGATATTGTATTGATAAGAAACGGTGGAGCCATTTATTTCCGGTGCGGCAAAATGAAGCACTATGTTTTTAAACCGATGTGGAAATGACTGGCTGTTAAGTAATGAAGTATCGCTACCATTTACCGAAAAGCCGGTGATGTACACCTGTAGTTTATTTTCCGGAGGCTTAATGCCTGCAAGAAAATAATTGATGCCATTGGCTGTGGCAGCATACACGGTATCATTTTCCACCCACAGGGCATTTACTTGTGGAGAAAGCAGACCATCGGCTATACCGATATTGCGGATGCTGTATTGAAATTTGGTGTTAGTGAAAGTGTAATCAATGGCAGCGATGCCTTTGTTGGTGGCTACCCAGGTGGTGCCGGGTTTTTCGGAATGGATATGACGGATGGCATTGCTGGCTAAATAACTTTCATTGCTGATATGTGCAAGTAACGAATCATTATACATTACCAACAAACCTTCTGAGGCAGTACCTACCCAGACCAAATCATCTTTACCAGTATGAAGCCATGTAATTCGATTGTCAAATAAAATATTTTTAACTGACATGGGTCGAGCAGAATCCTGCTGTATCCATTTATATAATCCATCATTAGAGCCAAAATAAATTTGATTTTTTGAAACAGTAACCGCAGTTATACGTTTTGCTTTAATTATAGGCCTGCTTTCAACATTATTATACAAATTAGTTCGGGTAAGCACTCCATGATTTGCCACCAATAAAACAGAATCGTTTAAGAGGTATCCATTTTTAGATGAGGCTTGCGTTTTTCCAGATTGATTTAAAATAGGGGTTATGAAGTTTGTATAAGCCCCAGCTTCTGAAATACTGAGTAACCCTTTTGATGTAGGCAACAATTGCCTTATCCAGGAAGATGGCCCTGAAGCTGCCTGGTGAGATATAAATTGTTTGCCATCAGTTTCAACTATTTCTCCTTTATAGTTTCCAGCGAAAATCTTATTCCCCATCCGGCAAATACTTAAAAAATTTCGTTCACTAAATCCATCCGGAATAAAAAAGGTTTGTGTAGTTGGTGATGAAACTTTAATAAGACCTTTATCAACGGTAGTTATCCAAAAATTCCCCAACTTATCCTCATAAACCCGGTTAGCATTTTTAACTTGTAAGGGCATTTTATCAATTGTTTCCAGGGTTTGCTTGTTAAGTCGATATATGGAACCACTTTTCGCAATTGCCCACACATAATTTTTACCTACATTTATTTGCCATAGTGGCTCGGGTGTTTTTACAGCTATTTTTCCATAAGTGTGATTGGTGAAATTAATATCGGTAAACAGGTAAAGGCTGTCGGAAAAATTGTTATAAAACCAGGTGCTGTCGGAATGTGTTTGTACTAACGGGGTAAAACCGCTTTGCCAAGGAAATGTAGAAATAGAATCTATTATGCCGCCATTACTTGCGGCTAATTGTAAAAACCCATAGGCATAAGAAGCAACATAACCGGTTTCATTTTTCCAGAGAGCACTAATTTCTTTACCGCCAGTGTTTATTAATTGAAATTCTGATGTATTCTTATTAAAAACAAGAGCCTCTTTGCCATTATAAGAAATCGAACCATCCCGTAAAACTTTAATTTTTACATTTCCACCAAAAAATTTCTTTAAATAAGAATTCTTTTTAGAATCAATGACCCTGTTAAGTAAAGGGTCGAAATAACTTGGGTTAAACCGGAATAAATTCATCCATACCTTATCTTCTGTATCAATCGCAAGGTCTAATACTTCCACATCCGGTAACCCGTTTCTATCATTGTAGGTTACAAAATTCTTTCCATCAAACCTTACTAGGCCAGATTCAGTTGCAATCCACAAAAACCCTTTTGAATCTTCTTTGCAGGCATATATCCAGTTGGTTGGTAACCCATCCGCAGTAGTATAATAAGTAAACTTTCTTTCCTGTGCTGAACTATGCAGTGAGAACAATAAAGTAAGTACAACGAAAATCCTCATGTTGTAATTTACAACATTACGAATGCACCACCACCACTTTACTATTATCATACAAATCATATTTCACAAACACGGTGCAACCCGGTTGGTACTTAGGTAAAGAGGTTTCAGCAATTACCCCTTTGGCTTTACCGGGAAAGGCAGGCATAATATCAGGCAATACTTCCAATTCTAATTCCACATACGGATTATTGCCATTTACATTTACACCAAGCAGTGTAACTTTTTTAATGATGGCTTTGGCTGGTTTGCCAGAAACAAGAATAGCTTCATTGTCTTTTTGCATTTGTTCCAATTCTGCTTTCATCGCATCCGGATTGGTATGTACAGGAATAGTAGAAGCAGATTGATTGCCGCCACTAAAATCAATCACTACATTCATTTCATTCTTTGGATCAATCTTTACCGGCAGTTCCATACCGGGCATATAAGCATTGGGGTTTATTCTTGACACCAGCACCCGGCATTGCGTTGTATATTTTTGACCAAAATTATTTTTTACTTCCAGTGTCAGTTTTACCTGTGGATTATTGTTGATAGTAATACCCGTATCTTTTACTTCTAGAATCCGGGCTTTGCCGGGCAACCCTGTTTTTTGCAAACGGCTGGCATTGATCATCGGTTTGAAAAAGAGGCGATAGAATAAATAAAACATGCCGCCGAAAAGTGCCAACATGCCCATTCCCATATAGATACCCATAGATCCGCCGGTGCTTACTACTGCACCAACACCTACCAGCAAACCAACAATGCCGCCGATGATACCAATCCAGATGCCTGCGTTCATTTTCATCATAAAGAAAAGTTTAGTTGCCCAAAAGGCACAAAGAAAATAAAGTGATAATAAAGAGGACACAATTTTCTCTGCGCCTTAGCGTCTCTGCGGTTACTTTTTGTATTTATTCAATCGGTTTATATTCTTTAAATAAATTCAATTTTATTCCTTCTACCTGCTGGCGGTAACTTGTCCATTTACCTGTAAAAAAATTATTGATGCGCAACAAAGCTTGCCCAATCTTCATCTCTGCATTCTGTACCATCTTTTCTTCTTGAGCGCCGGGAACCACATTTTTAGAA